>JBBTWK010000041.1:0-3873 GCA_038062805.1 Patescibacteria group bacterium | reverse complement strand
AACCACAGCGGCACCACTTGGTCTCCGGCCTGCCGCGTCATTTAATTTTCCCGCACGGCCGCCTCTAGATTTAAAAACTAGGCTCCAAGCTCTGTTGCACAACAAGCCAGCGACGGTGACTTTAGCAGTTTTAACAATGGTTATGCTGGTTGGCGGGGTATTTGGAGCTAGTAAATTGCTTCAACAGTCTTCTTCTACCCCTGTTGCCAGCAGCCAAGATGATACAACTTTTCAAGCAGACACCGCCGGCAAACTAACCCTCAACCTAGATACAATCTTAGCCGAAGGTAAGACCCTAACCCTCGGCCAACTAATAGCTGAGCCAACCACAAGCGTCCTACAACTGACCGGTGACTTTACGCCAGCGGCACTCTGGCAGCTAGTGGCGGCAGTACCTTTGCCAATAACTCTGGTCTAGTCATTGACAAAGTAACCGTCTGTACCTCTGCCGGCTGTATACCAAACGTCAACATTCCGGTCATAACCGGCTCTAGCAGTACAGCCGCCGGTACCTCCGGCGCTGTAGCCCTGCTTGATGCCAACAACCAGACCTTCATCGGTAATAACCACTTTAGCGTTGACTCCACCACAGCCTTCTCTATCCAAAACGCCGTGGGTACCTCCAACCTGCTGGTAGTTGATACCACTAACTCTCGTATAGCTATTGGCCAAGCCTCGTCTGCCTA
Source organism: Patescibacteria group bacterium (assembly GCA_038062805.1). Taxonomy (GTDB): domain Bacteria; phylum Patescibacteriota; class Saccharimonadia; order Saccharimonadales; family UBA10212; genus UBA6824. The sequence goes on along the minus strand of JBBTWK010000041.1, from coordinate 3,187 downwards.
CACTCTGGAAGTCAACGGTGACATCAATAGCACTACCGGCATCCGGGTAGGAGGTGCCTTGCTCTGTAGCGCCAGCGGCTGTAGCGCCGCCAGCGGCAACGCCAACTACATCCAAAACAGCCTTAACTTGCAAACGGCTAACTTTAATATCCAGAGTGTAGCTACTACCAGTGTCACTGGTATTATCCGGGCCACGTCTGCCCAAACAGCCGATCTTCTTCAGCTCAAAGACAACTTAGGTACCAACGTAGTCACTATTGGCCCCACCGGCAACACTTTAATCCAACCCTCTACCAACTCCGTAAGCGCTTTTCAAGTATTAAACAAAAACAGCACTTCCCACCTAATAATTGGCGATACCCTGAATGCTAGAGTAGCTATTGCCAAAGTGACTCCGACCTACACCCTAGATGTAGGTGGCGACATTAACTCCACTACTGGCCTTAGAGTAGCTGGCAACCTAGTTTGTTCCACTGTCTGTACCCCAGGCGGCGGCTCCGGCGACTACATCCAAAACGGTACCGCCCTGCAAAGCGCTAACTTTAACATCCAAAGCAAGGCTAACGGCTCGATTGCGGCTTCCATAAAAGGTTACAGCGGCCAGACCGCTGACCTACTGGATTTAGTATCTGGCGATATGGGCACCAACGTCGTCTCCTTTGGGGCTAGCGGCCAGACCGTCTTTCAAAACTCCACTAACTCCACCACCGCCTTCCAGATCCAGAATGCCGCTGGCAACCCTTATCTTCTGGTCAATACTTCCGGCGCTTCTATCTCAGTAGGCGACACATCAATCGCCTCAACTATCCAAATAGGCAACACCACAGGAGCAGTAGCCCAGACCATCAATCTTGGCAATAACGCCACGGGAAGCTCCACTACCAATGTCACCATTGGCAATCTACTGGGCGCCAGCACCACCACTATCCAGGGTGGCTCCGGTAACATTAACCTGCTGAGTACCGGCAACATCGTTATAGGCACCTCTGACACTACCGGCACCCTTCTAGTCCTAGACACTAAAACTGGCGCCGGCGATCCTACTGGTGTAAACGGCGGGCTGTACTACAACTCTAACTCCAATACTCTCCGTGCTTATCTTAACAGTGCCTGGGACGATCTAATTCCTGCCGCTGGTTGGACCGGGGCAGGCGAAACTTGGACCTACGCCTCTGCTGACGCCCCGACCTTCACCTTCACTATATCTGGCGACCTGACAGGCAAATATTATGCCGGCCAGCGTATCAAACTGACCCAAACTACAGCTAAATATTTCATTATCACGGCTGTCAGCTATTCCAACCCCAACACCACCGTTACAGTTTACGGTGGTACCGACTACACCCTAGCCAACTCTGCCATCTCAGCCAACTTTTACTCGGCCATAAAAGCTCCAGCTGGTTTCCCAATGGATCCGAACAAATGGACTGTAGAGTTCAATGATGCCAACAACCGAACGCAAGCGACCCCGACCCAGAACACCTGGTATAACCTTGCCTCGGCACTTCTTTCAATCCCGATTGGGGCCTGGAATGTTGAGTACCAGGTTAACCTTTACAACGACACAGCTGGCAAGGAAGCAGAGGCAGCGCTCTCAACCGCGAATAACTCGCGATCTGATGCAGATCTAAACGCACGAGTTATCGGAGTGACGGGCAATGTTTCTACCTCTGTTTATCGCCGCAAGGCGATTACTCTCGCTTCCAAGACGACCTACTACCTCAACGTCCGGACCCAGAATGCCGGGGTAGGCAATATCCTGACGCTCGGTGGTGACGGTTCCACCATCATCCGCGCCGTCTCCGCCTACCTGTAAATAGTGCATCTCTACCTCACCTCCGTCTTGACGTTATAACGTTAAAACGTCACAATGATAAAGATTCAGTTATTAATTAATGAATAATTAAAGAGGAGGAAAAAAAGAAATTGAAAGATTTATCTGAAAGAACGACAATTTATCTGACTCCTCAAGTCAAACAGTTTCTCAAACACGCGGCGGTTAGCAAAAGCAGTTCGGTTTCGAAGATTATCGACGAGCAGTTTGCCTATTTGATAAGCCAAATCACCAAAGGCAAAAAAGCCAGCCAAGCAGACACTGATGCCTACAAAAAAGCCAAAAACGATGCAAAATTCTAACAAGTTCGTGTCCGTGGGTCAGAATGAAGGGCTAAAACGTAGGAATTTTGACTACAGTTAGGGCTTGACTACCCCTGTTATTTTTTGCTATCATAGTACTGATAGTTTGAGTGAGGACAATAGGTCCGCCTGGCGGAAACTTTGCGCTTACTCAAACCCTTCCGGTCGAATCCAGTTTTTGGTACGAGGTGGAAGGAGTAGGCACGCAATTTAAAAATTAGGCCCTACAGACGCCCAATGAGAGCGTATGTAGGTTGTTAAAGCAAGCAGACAAGCAGGTGCGATAGAGGTCGCACCAACGTTGGCAAAGCCAACCGTTTACGGTTTACCATTTTCTGTTTACTGTGTATTACACGGTTAACTGTTAACGGTGAACAGATAACGGCCACTGGTGGCGACCAATAGCTAGTCAAAAAACCCAAGCACTAATATCTTGATGCTCGAAATAGGGGTATTCCCCCTCTTCTCGCTTCAGGAATTAGAGCTGGGCAAGTGCACAAAAAAAGTAATGATTTTTTCATTACTTTCGTAAAAAGTTACTCAAGCGCACATAAAGGATGCCTTGACATAAGACACCGACGAAGGACGTAGTAGGCTGCGATAAGCCTCGGGGAGCTGCCAACAAGCTTTGAACCGGGGATGTCCGAATGGGGAAACCTCATGCGAGTAATATTGCATGGCGCTTATCTGAACCTGGTCTCATCAGATGTCGTTTTTGCCAAGTGAAATTGCCCTTAAAACAGGGGATGGCATAGTAAAAATCCTGAAGCATATCTAGATGATATGTTGAAGGATTTTTGCGAAGCCAGAGCCGTTTTTAGGTGATTTTTAACGGTGAAAATGGCATGTGATGAGACCCTGATAGGATAGGTAGCGGTAAGCTGGGGAACTGAAACATCTTAGTACCCAGAGGAAGAGAAAGTAAACAACGATTCCGTTAGTAGTGGCGAGCGAACGCGGATCAGCCCAAACCTTAACCATTTCCATCTGTTAATTCAGATGGATAAGTTGATAGACGAAAATGTTTAAGGGGTTGTGACAAGTAATTAAC
>JBBTWK010000040.1:0-10811 GCA_038062805.1 Patescibacteria group bacterium | reverse complement strand
CAGCTCCGGATAGGCCCCAACTTGCCGCAGACCAGCAGGAGACCGAACCTTTTACTTTGTCCGTAGCAATCGAAGTAACCGCCGAACCTGAGCTTACAGAGCTATCACCGCTAGACCTCGATAGCGAATCTATTTTAGGCGAAACCATGGAACTGAGTGATGAAAAAATTGAAACGGCCGAATATGAGCCAGCTCTAGTGGCTCTTGAGCCTGAAATGGACACAAGTAGCCCTGTTTATTTTGATGAAGAAGAAATTCTTATTGACTATCTTGAAGAAGATGACCTGGAGCCTGGTGAGCTCGATACGTTTTCTATACCAATCTGGGAGGGTGTTGAGGATGAACCAAGCCTTTCAGGGCAAATGGAAATCACCAGCCCCGAACAGCCTGTTCGGATTAGTTTAACCATTGAGGAAATTGAAGACTCGCTCATTGAACTGGCGCAGTGCCTCGAGGCTAGTGAGCCGGAAACGACCGAAAAGGTGAATGAAATTTTGGATGAAATTATTGATGTGCCGGCCAAGCTTGAGACTCATAATGGCAAAAATATTATTACCGTAGCTGAAGCCCGAGAAGAGCTAGAAGAATTATTCACCGAGCTCTTAGACGAGATGGGCATTGACTACACGCCTGAACTCATTGAGTCCTTGGCATCTCTAACGCTTAAATGGCATTTGGCCGACGAAATAGAAAAGCTGAAGAATGAAGAAGAAACAAACAAAGCGCCACAAGGTAGCGGCACGCACAAAATTATCAAGAAACTGCTTGCGGGCTTAAGCACTATTAAAAAGGCAATTGCTCATGCCTGCGCAATTGGTAAGTCTGCTCTTCAACTCTATAGCCTTAACTTTGCGACTTAGTGTAGTGATACTCGGGGTTAGCTTTAGAGCACTAATCCCTTTTGATTGGCGAAGAAATTTCTAGGTTTTGGATTTGGTTAGCGCGGCCATGCCCGAGACAATGGCATGGCCGAGCTTTTTTTGGTGGACTTCGTTTAATTTTTCCAGAGCGCCATAGTTTTTTTCCAAATAGTCCAAGTGTTTTTTACGTTGCTTTTTAAAAGCTTCTTTGCTGAGGCCAGAGTTGCTGATGAAGGTGCTGACTTGCTCACTGCCGATGTAGTGCGGCAAGATTACATAGCTGGCGCCGGCTTCATAAAGTTTGGCGGCTTCTAATGGATCGTCGGCGTGCATAATAGCCACGGCCCGCGGGTTTTTGTGCCCCAACCAACCCAGCAAAAATTCGTTGATTTCAAAATCGGGGATAGTTGAAACAACCAGTTTGGCGTGCTGCAGCCCAGCTTCTTCTAGCAGTTCGGCGTCGGTGGCATCCCCATATAAATAATTAATTTTACGGTTTACAAGGATGTCTATAACTTCTGGGTCGTAATCGATCACGACGTATTTTTTCTTTAGTTTTTTAAACAGATTTATAAATTCATGTCCGCCGCGCTGGTAGCCAAACAGCACCAGCTCGTTATTTTGTGTCGGCAGGTGCTCGCCCTCAGCTTTTTGACGTTCGAACAAATCCAAGTGCTTTTCAAAGATGCCAAACAGCCGGTCGCTGAAGGTTATCATATAGGTCGATGCGGCGATGGACACCAGGGTCATTAGTATTATGGCCGAAACTACTTCGCTGCTGATGAGGCCTTTACTCTGGGCAACGATAATTAGCACAATTGAGAATTCGCTGATTTGGGCTAACGCCACAGCGGCCTTGAAGCTGGTGCGCTTGGTATAGCCCAAAAAGCCCAAGACAATCATGATAACTAGCGGCTTGAGGATGACGGCGATAGTGATACTGGCGATGATGAGGCCGAGCATCGAGCCCAGGCTGCCAAAGAGCAAATTGGAGCCCAGAGAGATAAAAAAGACAATCAGGAAAAAATCACGAAGGGGCTTGAGACGCGAGGCAACTTCTTGGGCATAGGCTAGCGGTGCCAGGCAAATACCGGCCAGCAGGGCGCCAATCTCGCTAGACAGACCGATTTTGGCAAACAGTCCTGCACTACCGAGTCCCCAGGCAATGGCGAATAAAAACAAAAATTCCTGGTTGCCGGCAATAATTTTACCAAAGCGAGGTAGGACCTTGTAGCTGGCAATATAAATCAGCCAGCCAACAATTGCGGCTTTCATTATTAGGCCAAGTAGCGAACCAACAGCCAGGCCACTACCCGCACCGGCCGAAGAAGTTAAGACCACAAGGGCGATGGCAATAATGTCCTGAACCAGCAGTACCCCGATGGCAATTTTGCCATACAGCCGGCCCTGTTCCTTTTTATCACTCAAAAGCTTCAGGACAATTATGGTACTAGAAAAGGCTAGGCTGGCGCCCAAAAACAGACTTTCGTTCATGCTGAGCCCAAATGATTTACCGACTAGCCAACCCAGTAGCGCAATAACCCCAACTTGAGTCATGCCGACAAGGGCGGCAGTTTTGCCAACTTCTTTAACAACTCTCGGATTTAGGCCTAGTCCGATAATAAACAGTAGTAGAGCTATACCGATATCGGCAAAGAGCGTAAGCGTGTCAGCTGCCCTAGCCACATGTAATACTGCCGGACCAACAATAATACCGGTGATAATGTGACCGATAATCAACGGTTGACCGATAATGCGCATCAGCAGAGCTACGGCCGCGCCGATGACAATGATTAAGCTTAATCCCGAAAAGACACTATCCACTACCTACATAGATTACCGCATTAATGCTAATGCCAAAATATCGAGATAATGGCGGCACTGCCGGCAATACCCATTAGACCGGTGACAATCCAGCCAGTCCAGGTGGTGGAGGGCTTATTAACCCGTTCTCCCATGATCCGTCGATTGCTGCTAATCAGAACTATGAGCCCCAAGACTATCGGCGCCACTATCCCATTGGCGATGGCCGAGTAAATCAAGGCTTTAATTGGGTCAATGCCTAGAAAATTAATACCAAGACCGACTAGCATAGACACGATCAAAACACCGTAAAACGCATGGGCTTGTCGAAACTTGCGGTACAAGCCCTCACGCCACTTAAAACTTTCACTGACTGCATAACTGCTGGCGCCGGCCAACACCGGAATAGCCAGCAAACCAGTGCCGATAATGCCAATAGCAAACAAGTAATACGTGGCATGTCCAGCTACGGGCCTAAGAGCTTCGGCTGCCTGGGCGGCAGACTCGATATTAGTTATTCCCTGAGGAAATAAGATCGCTCCACTGGCGGCAATGATAAAGAACATCACCACATTCGATAAGAACATACCGCTCCAAACGTCCACCCGCATGCTGTGTACGGCTGCCTGGTCGGCGCCTTGACGTGAAGCGACCGTAGTCTTTCCCTCTAGAATCTGATTCTCAACTTCTTGGGATGTTTGCCAGAAAAACAAATATGGAGAGATTGTGGTTCCTAAAATAGCGCAGATCAAAAGTAATTGATTGCGGTCGAGATGAATCGAAGGTACAACGGCGTTGCGCATCACATCGCCCCAGTCCAGATTAGCCACTAGCGCCGAAGCGACATAAGCTAACAAAACCATGGCTAACCACTTTAGATAACGCGCGTAACGTGCATATGGCATAAAAATCTGCATCAACAGCATTAAAATCACAAAACCGATCACCAAGAAACTGTAATTAAAGCTGGGGCGCAGTAGCTGAACGGCCTTAGACATGGCCCCAAGGTCAGCGCCAATATTGAAAGCATTGGCGCTGAACAGCATCAGCGTACAGATGTAGAGAATTTTTTTAGAAAAGTGCAGGCGGATGTTACCGGCCAATCCCCGGCCGGTTACTAGGCCAATCCGAGCGCACATTTCCTGGACAATCGCCATCAGCGGAAAAGTAACAATTGAAAGCCACAGCAGCTGGAAGCCATACTGGGCGCCGGCTTGCGAATAAGTAGCAATCCCCGACGGGTCATCGTCACTGGCGCCGGTGGTCAGGCCGGGGCCGAGTTCGGCCCAATACTCCTCGGTTTTTTTAACCGGTTCAGTTGACTCCAACCTATTAATCTCTTTTAACAGCGGGTTTTGACTCATATTGCTCTTGATGCTTATGGTATACCAAAAGATTGATGCTAGACAATAACTCGCTCACCTGGCTATTGACTATCACCGTATCTTTTCGTAAGCTTATGTTTACTTGTTGCGGTTCTAGAGAGACTGCATCAAACAAAAAAGTAAAGTAAAAAACCCACGCACCAAAAACTCGAAGCTCCGTAATCCGCCGCAGGCGGACTACTCCGCTCGGGTTTTGGTGCGGGGCAAGGGTGGAGAAAATAAAAATGTCTATCAAAGTTAAATTTGTGCGCTCACGTGCTAGCAAAATAAAAGTGTACGTTGAACATCCATTCTGGCGTGCCTACCAAGTCTATTAACCAGAACTACGCACCGCACTAGCCTGCCAGCCAGCTGGAGCCGGCTGCACCGCTAGTGCTTCTGGCGCATTACTGCGTCAGCGGCTGCGTTGCTCATTCACCGTATTGCACATACGGCTCACTCCGCTACTCACCGCTTTCTTGTACTGCATCCAGATGCGAAGCTCTGGATTAGTGACTTACAGGTCTTTGGATTACTGTTTGGGCTGGGACTTGGCAATTTCGGCGTCGAGGATGGCTTGAAATTTTGCAAACAGTGGACGATTGTTTTGATCCGTCAGCTTGGAGTTATCTAGATATGTGCCATTTAAGAAAAAGGTTGGCGTAGACATCTTCTGACCGGTTTTCTTGAATGCCCCTAGATCAGCTTGGATTGTCGAATTAACATCTTCACTGGCAAAATCAGACTGGAACTTACCAACGTCGAGCTCTAACTGCCGGGCGTAGGCCTTAAATAAATCTATCGCGCTGGAGGAAACAGTCCAACTTTGCCAGTTAGTCGGATTGTAGAGTGCGTCATGCATTTCCCAGAACTTATTCTGTAGGCTGGCTGCCTCGGCTGCCCGGGCGGCAGCAAAGGCATTAGGGTGGACTGACGCCAGCGGTAAGTTTCTAAATTGAAAGTAGATATCTTTGCCATAAGCCGTTTTGACTTGTTCTAGTACCGGTTCGTAGGCCTCGCAGGCAGAGCATTGGTAATCACCATACTCAACCAACGTGACGTTCTTGGCGCCATCGCCTATTAAGTGGTTGGAGGGCTGGGTATTTCCCGTGCTGGATTTGTTGCTCGATTGCTGTGAAAAAATAAATATGCCAACGAAAATAACTACAATTGCGGCCAAAATTGCTAAAAATCGCTTATCCATGCGGCACCTCTTTTACCACTTAATGATAACATGCGCCATAGAGTAAGATAGAAATATGAAGTCGTTGGGTATTTTGCTACTGATCCTGGTTTTTTTGAAGTGCCTATTGCTCTATAAGACCTCCAAAACCCTACCACTAAACGAGCTGCGTCGGCGAGGGCGGGCAAATATCGACAAGCGATCCCAGGCTTTGTACAAGTTACTGGCCTTTCAAACTTCACTGCAAATAATCATTTTAATACTGGGGGCGACTTCTGCTGCGGTTCTTTTATTACTGCTAGCACAGATTTCCGGCTGGCTAGCAACAGCCTTTATTTTGGTCGTCAGCTGGACGGTGTTGGATGACCGGTTTGTGGTAGCTCCAGGTAGCTGGCTCTGGAAAGTTTCAAGCTACTTAGCTCCAATAGTAGTCCCAGTTGTAGAATTCTTTCAACCGGTGCTTGGCCGTCTAGTCAGCAGCATCGGCCGCCCTAAAATCCATAGCGGTATTTATGAACGCGAAGATCTGCTGGAACTGTTGGATCGTCAAAAAAGCCAAATCGACAATCGAGTTTCTGACCGTGAACTCAAATCTGCCCGTGGTGCCTTAACCTTTGGCGACAAAATGGTTGGTAGCGTTATGTCACCGCGCAAAGCTGTAGTGTGGGTCGGCGTGGACGACCCGATCGGCCCAAAACTTATGGACGACCTACATGTAACTGGGCACAATCGCTTTCCGGTAATCGCCGGCAGCGCCAAACCAACAAATCCAGAAGTGGTTGGCACACTCTACCTTATCGACCTGCTTAAAAACCTGGAAAAACCAGGCACGGTTCGTGACATCATGAAAAAAGACGCCCATTTTATTAACGAATCGCACACGCTGGAGCAAGCCTTCGATGGCTTTTTAAAGTCCGGTCAGCACCTGCTGATTGTAGTCAATAATTTCGAAGAAGTCGTTGGTGTACTAACGCTTGAAGATGTGCTGAGTCAGATTTTAGGCGAAAAAATTAATGACGAATTCGATCGTTACCATGATAAGCGCGCCGTTGCTGGGCACGACCCCCAAAGTACGCAAAGGTCAAAGAACTAAGCACTCTCGCCATCAATCTGTACTATTATTACGTTTTTTGTCCGATCGGACACTTTTTGTAATAGAATTAAAGCACGATGAGGAACGATAAACCAAAAAGCGCCTTGGCATTTGTCTTGCTTGGACTTGTCCCATATACACGCCAAAATATACTGCTGGCTTTTCGGCCAAACCAGTTTTTTAACGAGCTGGAAAAGATATCAAGGTACAAGCAAGCCACACTTAGGGTCGCCTACTGGCGCGCCCAGCAACAAGACCTGATCGAGCAGAAAATCGAGCAGGATAAGAATTTCGTTAGACTTACAGAAAAAGGCCGTCGGAAAATAGCACCATTCGTGGCCGAAAAGCTGAAGAGTGATGCAAGCCTTATGGTAATTTTTGATATCCCCGAAGATCAGTCGTCAAGTCGCCGTAAATTTCGACAGGTCCTTAAGGATTGGCAGTTCTCTCAGGTGCAGAAGAGTGTTTGGATGACTGATAAAGATTATCGCGAGGAATTGGTAGAGGTAGTCAAAGAACTGGCACTTGATGACTATGTGGAATTGTATGAATGTGCTCGCCATTTCCCGAGAAAGTAGTTATTACGTTTTTTGTCCGATCGGACAGTTTTTGTAATAAAGATTTTAGATTATTATACAATACTTATCTGTTACAATTGCAGGTATGAAACGAGTTTTGACGAGCGAAGTCAGTCAACACGCCGGCAAAGAGATAAAAGTTCAGGGCTGGCTGCATAAGAAACGGTTGCTGGGCGGCCTTAATTTTATTGTATTGCGCGACCGTGGCGGCTTAGTCCAAATCGTAGTCGAGGACGACGCCGAAGTCGAAAAACTGCGTGGTCTACAAATCGGCACGGTGTTGGAAGTTACCGGCAAAGTCCATAAGGAAGAGCGGGCCCCAGGCGGTGCTGAAATACGTGAACCAAAAATAACGGTGCTGGTGCCAGTAGAACATGAATCACCAATTGAAATTGATAAGCCGCTAAGCCACAAACCGGAAAACCTAGACACGCTTCTGGATAACCGAGCTATAGGTCTCCGTAACCTGCAAGAACAAGCTATCTTTAAAATCCAGGCCAAAGTCCTTGAAGCGATGCGGGAGTATTTCAAAAAAAACGATTTTACAGAGATGAACACTCCCAAACTACTGGCTGGAGCAACCGAAGGCGGCGCCGAAGTTTTTAAATTAGATTATTTTGGCAAAGAGGCTACGCTAGCCCAAAGCGCCCAATTTTATAAGCAAATGATGGTCGGCGTGTTTGAGCGTGTGTTCGAAACAAACCCGACTTACCGCGCCGAGCCCAGCGCCACCACTCGACACATGACGGAATACATCACCATTGATGCCGAAATGGGTTTTGTGACCTTTGAAGAACTACGCAGCTTTGCCGGCGGTATGCTGCATTACATAGTCAACAAAGTCTGGCAGGATTGCGACAAAGAACTTAAAATGTGGAACGCCCAAAGGCCAGTTTTGGCGGATCCAATTCCTTCAATCCCTATGAAAGAAATTCATGAACTATACACCAAAGCCACAGGAACTGGTACTGTTGGTGAAGACGACCTGCGGCCGGACGAAGAAAAATGGGTCTGTGAGTACGCCAAAAAAAACTTAAAATCTGAAGCGGTTTACGTAACCGAGTGGCCAGTGAGCAGCATGAAGTTCTATCACAAGATTAATGAAAAAAATCCCAAAGTGGCCGACCGTAGCGACTTACTGTTCCGCGGCGTGGAAATCGCCACGGTACCAATGCGCGAACACCGCTACGAAGTACTGGTCAATCAGCTTAAAGCAATGAAGGGCGACCCCGAAGCGCCAGGGTTTAAGTATTATCTGCAAGCTTTTCAATACGGTTTGCCGCCGCACGGCGGTTTTGGCTGGGGGTTAGAACGGACTGTTGAAAAAATCATTGGTCTGCACAACGTCAAAGAAGCCACCCTCTTCCCGAGAGATATCAACCGTCTAACCCCCTGAATGCTACAATTACTACTGTAAGGAGCTGTCATGAAATTTAAAAAAGCTGTTCTGGTGGAGATTGAAGATTATGCACTCGACAAAAATTATTGGGATGAGCTCGATAAGCTTATAGAGTCACGTGTCTCAATCAACCGTAAGGATCCAAATTTTTTTAAAGAAATAGCTGACGCAGACTGCCTACTGGTCGGTTTTCAGATTGAGGTTGGCGGGGATGTCATCGACGCTGCACCTAACTTGAAGTGTATAGGCGTATTGGCCACTGCCTACGGCACTATAGATTTTGCGTATGCAGCCTCTAAAAACATTTCCGTCTGCAACTTAGCTGGCTACAGTACCGAGGCAGTCGCGGAATTTACTATTACGATGATCCTTTGGCAACTGAGACAAATCGAGGAGGGTGTAAGTCGGGCAAGAAAAGGAAATTACGGCTTTGAGGGAATGTCCGCCCGTGAACTTAAGAACAGTGAATTCGGTGTGATCGGACTTGGTAGTATTGGCAATCGAGTCGCTGAACTGGCTGCTGGTTTTGGTGCCAAGGTTAGCTATTGGTCACGCAATAAAAAGGAAACACCATTTAAGTACAAAGAACTCAATGACCTTTTGTCTTCGTCAGACGACATTTCAGTAAATATTGCGGAAACTCCTGAAACTACCAATCTTCTCAACAAAGATAACCTTGCACTACTTAAGTCGGGCGCTATTCTTGTTAACACAGTACCACCACCAGTTATTAACACAGATGATCTCGCGGCACGATTGAGCAAGGGTGACATCACATATATCTTTGACCACGCAGACGAGATGACAAAAGAAGACCTGGCAAAATTAAATACCCACAAGAATTGCTTAGCATTAGGCCCTATCGGATTTATAACCAAGGAGGCTCGTAAAAATAAACAAGAAATTTTTGTTGGCAATATTAAAGCTTTCCTGGAAGGCGCACCCCAAAACGTAGTTAAGTAATGAAGGCTTTGACTTGAAAGCATATCTGATCCCGGGGAAAGGGGAAGATTTGAAGTCCCGTGATTACCAAACAGTATTAAATATGTACAAGCAGCTTGGTTATGAACCGCACTTTGTTCCGATCGATTGGAAGTATAAAACAATTGATGATTGGGTAGAGCAGGTTAAAGCAGAAATTCCTGAAAAAGATTTGAAGGAATCAATTTTAAGTGGTTTTTCATGGGGATCAATAATCGCATTAACCGTCGCAGCAAATTACACTAACCCCAAAAAGTTGTTACTTTATTCTCTATCACCGTATTTTGCTGAGGATCTACCGAACGTTAAGGGGACTTGGTTGAAATGGGCTGGTAAAAGACGAGTTGTAACCTTTAAAAAACTTTATATGAATGAACTGGCAGTTAAAATTAACTGTCCGACGGTAATTTTTGTAGGCAGTAAGGAAGTCAGCAAATATAGCGATATACAAAGACGTACCAGGGAAGCACATAAGCGTATTAAGAACAGTAAGGTCATTGAAATTAAGGGGGTGAAGCACGATGTGGGAGATCCAAAATATGTCGAAGCGATCAGGAAGGCGTTGCAATGAGGGTTTTGGTTTTCGGCGCGAGTACCACACAGGGTTTTTGGGATACTGAAGGTGGCTGGGTCCAACGGCTGCGCAAACACTATGACAGCCTAGCGCTAGAAGATCTGCACGATAATAAACAACCTGAAATTTTCAATCTCGGAGTGTCCGGAGACACTACGCGTAACTTGCTGGGCAGAATTGAATTTGAGACTAAAGTCCGAAAATGGCCAGAGGATCCGCAAGTTGCAGTAGTAGCAATCAGCACCAACGACGATTTATTTGAAAACGGCAACCAAAGGGTAGAGCCTGCTGAATTTCGAACTAACATCGAAAAAGTAATAAAGATACTTGAGCTACTTGTTGAGAAAGTTATATTTGTTGGTAACTCTGCCTGTGACGAAAAACTCACCACGCCAGTTTTTTGGGCAGAGATTAACTATACAAATAAACAGCTCCAGAAATATGAGCAAATAGTCCAGGCGGTTGCAGCAGCGAAAAAAATTCCTTTCGTGCCAATTTTTTTAAAATTCCAGCAAAAACTATTAGAAGGCAAAAAATTGTTAGCTGATGGGCTACATCCAAACGACGAAGGGCACGAACTGATTTTTCAATTGGTGAGACCAAGGCTCGACGAAGTCTTAAGCAAATAGAAACCGACAATAACTAGAAAGCGGCGAGGATTTCTTTGATGTCTTTTACGGCTGCCTGAAGTTCGGCTAGATTAACGGACTTAAGTTCCTCAGAAACTTGTTTTGCTTGTTCGGCCGGCTGGGCGGGCAGAGGAGTTGTGTCTTTTTGGGCCGTTGTTGGCTTTTCGTTTTGCTTGACATCGTAGGTCTTTTTTGTGAAGTAATACACGCTACTCGCACCTAGCAAAACTACCACTATAGTCACGGCCATCCATAGTTTAGCGCGGTGTGTAGGTTTAAAATGTGTTGGGTTAAAATCTGCCAGATCCATAGCTACTGCCCTTCCGATGCTTGAATTTTATCTAAAA
>JBBTWK010000039.1:0-2596 GCA_038062805.1 Patescibacteria group bacterium | reverse complement strand
GTCGCTTGGGTCTGTAAATTTTCGGTAGCCGGTCTATGGATAGCCTATTTAAATTGTCGGCTACAAAAACTGCGTCATAAAGAGCCGTTTGGGCCATGCCGGAGTACGGCGTGTCGGCGTTATCGCCGATCACATAAATATTGTCTTCGGCTATCAAATAATCGTCGAGCGAAACTTTGCCATGATCCGTCAGCTTAAAATTATTGGTTTTAAAAAATGGGTGGTTAGTTACCCCTGCCGTCCAAACAACGGTGTGGCTTTTAATGTCACGGCCGCCAATCATCAGTTCCTGCGCGGTCTCGGCCTCGACCTTTTGGCCCAAGTAGAGCCTGACTCCCAAACGCCGTAAACGCCTGGCGACGGCAGCAGAATACGGCCGCGGCATCCGCGGCATCAGGCGGGATTCGGCTTCGACTAAGTCAATCTGCAAAGCCTTACTCTTAATTCCGTGGGACTGCATTATATGGCGTAAATACCCGGGCAGGGCTCCGGCTAACTCGACGCCGGTTGGACCACCACCAATCACCACATAGTTGAGGTCCGGTTTTTGTTCGTCTAGTATCAGTTTATGCAAATGCTGGCGAAGTTTCTTAGCCTCGTTCAAAGGCTTAATGCCGTAAGCATATTGATCCAAACCTTTGATACCGAAAAAGTTAGTGATTGCCCCTAGCGCAATAACTAGGTCGTCATAGTGATAAGTTTTACCGGAACTTGTCGTGACGGTTTTTTTATTTCGGTCTAAGGTTTTGGCACTACCACGGATAAGGACGATGTTTTTGCCGGCAAAAATCTCATTTAGCGGTATCGACGAGGCATCTTCGCGTCCGCCAGTGGCCGCTTTATAAAGCACCGGGTGGAAGCTAAAATCGGTCGCGTCGGAAAGTAGGCTGACCTCAAAGTTAGGATTGTTAGATAGCAGCAGGGCAGTCTTAACACCCCCAAAACCGCCCCCGAGTATTAAAACTTTTTTTCGGTCTGCCATTAGGCATTAGTTTAGCCTAAAAGGAAAGTCTAGACCACCACCCCTACCGCTATAAATACTTAACAGGTTAAGTATTTATATTTGGCTGATTCCACGACAGCGATTAGGCTCAGTTTACTTTTCGGCAACTTTCGCATAATCCGTAAACTTCCAGCTGGTGGCCCCTAGGCGAAAAGCCCTCTTTGACCGTGACTGAATCAATCATAGTTTCGAGCATCGAATTGGGCGCCAGAGAGTAAGTTTTTTGGCAATTGGTGCAATAAAAGTGGTGATGATGGCCACTGAACATATCAGATAATTCAATTTTGTACTTCCAGCCAATGTTGAGGCGATGGACAATACCCAAGTTCTCAAACAGCTCAACCGTCCTATAAATAGTGGCGCGGTCGGCCTGGCCGGCCGCCCGGCGGACCAAAACCTGGATAGTTTGCGGCTCCTGGTTTAGCAGTAGGTCAAATACAATTTTTCTAGGGCGGGTTAAACTTGAGCCGTTTTTGCGAAGCAGGGCAGCCAAATCATCGTACTTCATAGCAAAATTGTAACTAATTGCGACAAATTTGCAAATATCACATTCATAATCCTAGAATGTAGTTATGCTAGTTTTTCTCCTTTCCATCGCCGCTGCGATCGCCGCGTTAATGGGTGGTTGGATAGCAATTCGCAGCCAAAGCAAGCTACAGCTTGCGCTAGGCTTTACAGCAGGTATTATCTTGGGCTTAGTTGCCTTCGATCTACTACCAGAGATTTTTGAAATTACCAAAAACCAGAGCCTAGATATTGTTTGGCCGATGCTAGCACTGATCAACGGCTTTTTGTTATTTCATATAGTCGAAAAATCGATCCTTATTCATAACTCTCACGAAGAAGAGTACGGCCCCCACCAACACCCGTATGTAGGAATGGCTGGAGCAATTGCCATATCTGGGCACAGTTTTCTAGACGGTGTTAGTATCGGTATCGCTTTTCAGGTCAGTACAGCCGTGGGCGTAGCCGTAGCCATCGCTGTCATTGGCCACCGCTTTGCCGACGGCTTTAATACCACCAACCTAATGCTATTCCATAAAAATAGGCCGTCCAGTGCTAAAAAAATGCTGTTAATCGCTGCCGTCATGCCAATATTGGGCGGTCTGTCGACTTTGCTGTTTAGCTTGTCGGAAAGTGTTTTGGCCATATATCTTGGGTTTTTTGCCGGTTTTTTGCTCTACATCGGCGCTAGCGATATCTTGCCCCAAGCTCACAGCAAGGGTTCTTCGCGCTGGACAATTTTGCTGACAATCCTAGGCACGGCTTTTATGTTCCTTGTCACCAGATTCACCTAGACTCTAATTTTGGTCCAGCTTGGAAATAGTATATAATCGCTATTTCCTAACCAGGAGTCGCATGGGAGCTGAACAATTATTAATTCTTCGTAAAGAGGGGCCGACTGTCAAGCTCTGTCTAGTAGAAGTTGCTAAGGCTGTAGAAGGTAAGCCGTATAAGATTGTGCGTGACGCGTTGGGAGCTATACTAATAACGGATCTGCTGGATGAAGGGCATGCCTGCAGCAGAAGCTGCCCAGCGTGCTATCAAGTTGCCGTTAGTTTTAGCGTGAGCCCCGAGGGCGATGTAAAAGTT
>JBBTWK010000038.1:0-6690 GCA_038062805.1 Patescibacteria group bacterium | reverse complement strand
AAACTCAACCACATGGTGTCCGACAAAATCCACGCTCGCAGCACCGGCCCTTATACCATGGTCACTCAGCAACCGCTCGGCGGTAAAGCCCAAAATGGTGGCCAGCGGCTCGGCGAAATGGAAGTCTGGGCGCTGGAAGCTTATGGCGCGGCGCACACTTTGCAGGAAATGCTGACCATTAAATCTGACGATGTTTATGGACGCGCTAAAGCCTATGAGTCGATCATCAAAGGCACAACGATTCAAGGACCGAAAGTTCCTGAAAGCTTTAATGTGCTGGTTAAAGAATTGCAGGGCCTAGGATTAAAAGTCGATCTACTTACTTCTGACAACAAGATAATCGACGCCGAAGAGATACTGGCTCGCAACATCAAGGACGAAGCCAAACACATACCTACCATTATAGCCGCCGGCCAAAGCTTGACTGGCGCCGATGCTCTGGAGGTGCCGGTGCCCGATGAGCTGGCTCTAGGCGAAGGCGGCGTCGAGATCGAAAATGCGGTCGACGTGGTTTCAATAACTGACAATGTAGGTAAGGAGAGTTAGCATGCGCCACCAAACACCAGGAACCAACATCGCTGATTTTGACGCCGTGCGACTAGCTATCGCCAGCCCCGAAGACATTACCGAATGGAGCTACGGCGAAGTTACCAAGCCCGAAACTATCAACTACCGCACCCAAAAGCCAGAGCGCGATGGACTATTTTGCGAACGAATTTTTGGTCCGGTCAAGGACATCAACCCGCACGACGCTAAATACAAAGGCGTACGGAGCCGAGAAGCAGCTGTTGATAAAAACGGTGAGCTGGTAACGCGCAGCATAGTCCGCCGTGAACGCATGGGCCACATCAATTTGGCGTGCCCGGTTGCCCATATTTGGTTTCTGCGCGGTACACCGAGCGCTATTGGCCTGCTGCTGGGAATAACCGTCAAAAACCTAGAGCGCATCGCCTACTTTGCCAGCTACGTTATCAAAAGCCTGGACAAGGAGAAACTCGATAAAATTGTGGCTGACCACGAGGCCCAGTTTAGTGCGGCTGCGTCAGCCATTAAAACCCGCTACGAAGCCGACGCCAAGAAAGCTGGCGCAGATATTAAGGCTCTGAGTGAGGCCGGAGGCAAGGAGCTGGAGGAGCTAACTGCCGAGACCGAAGCCTTCAAGAGCCAAGTGTCAGCACTCGGTAAGCTTAACCTGCTTTCAGAGACCGACTATCGTAATTTACCCAACGAATTGCAGTCGCTGATCACCGTTGGCATGGGCGGTGCGTCATTAAAAGAGCTACTTGACGATGTCGATCTTCAAAAACTAATCGGCGTTCTCAGTAAAGAGGCTGATGAAGCCAAAGGCCAGCGTAAGAAAAAAATCATGAAGCGATTGCGACTGCTAGAAAGCATGCAGCGTGCCGGCATCAAGCCGTCGAGCATGTGTGTTTCGGTACTGCCGGTCATTCCTCCCGATCTGCGTCCAATGGTCCAGCTGACTGGCGGTCGTTTTGCTACGTCAGATCTCAATGACCTCTACCGTCGCGTGATCAATCGCTATAATCGCTTAAAAAAATTAATGGACCTGAATGCTCCCGAGGTCATACGACGCAACGAACAACGTATGCTCCAAGAAGCCGTCGACGCGCTAATAGATAATAATAATGCCCGCAGCGGCCGGGCTGTCGCCGCGACTGGCCAGCGCCGTCGCCTGAAGTCACTGTCCGACATGCTCAAAGGCAAACAAGGCCGTTTCCGCCAAAACCTGCTTGGCAAGCGCGTAGATTATTCCGGCCGATCAGTAATTGTTGCTGGTCCAGAACTGAAAATGCACCAGTGCGGCCTACCCAAGACAATGGCTCTCGAGCTTTTTAAACCATTTGTTATTGGGCGACTTATCGACCAGGAACTTGCCCATAACATCCGTAGCGCCACCCGGATGCTTGAGGCCAGCGACGCTAGCGTTTGGGACGCCCTTGACGAAGTTATTAAAGAAAAGTACGTGCTACTCAACCGCGCCCCAAGTCTACACCGTCTTTCAATCCAAGCCTTCCAACCAGTGCTAATTGAGGGTAAGGCCATTCAACTACACCCTCTAGTGTGCAAGGGTTTTAATGCCGACTTTGACGGCGACCAAATGGCCGTGCACCTGCCGCTAGGCGCCGCTGCCCAATCCGAAGCCCGCGAAATCATGGCCAGTAATAAAAACTTGCTGAAGCCAGCCGACGGCTCACCGATATTGCACGTAGAACAGGATATCGTTCTGGGTTGCTATTACCTAACCTACCAGCGCCCCGGTACCGAAGGCAAAAAACCCCGCAGCTTTAGTAGCCTAGATGAGGCTCATTTGGCCCACGACGAAGGCGTTGTTGCCTTGCAAAGTAATGTGAGCGTACCGTTCCGCGGTGAACTACGCGATACTACACTCGGCCGCCTACTATTTAATGAAATATTCCCCGAAGACTTTCCATTCCAGAACCAGGCTATGACTAACAAGCAGCTGCATAAAGTCATGACCATGACCTATCAGCGCTACGGCCAAGACGCCACCGCCATTATCGCTGATGATCTAAAAGATCTCGGTTTTCGCTTTGCCACATACTCGGGTCTGTCTATCGGCATGAATGACTTTTCCGACCTGACCAAACTGCCGGCGATTGTCGAAGAAGGCGAAAAAAGGGCAATCGAAATATCCAAGCAATACGCGGCCGGATTCATCACTGACGATGAACGCTACCGCCTGACTGTCGATACCTGGACCAATGTCGACGCCAAAGTAGAGGAAGCCCTAGCCGAGCAATTTGCCACCGAAGACAATACTATGTCTATTGCTGTAGCCTCTGGCGCCCGGGGTAATATCTCGCAGATGAAAAAGTCCGTCGGCATGCTGGGTATGTTCGCCGATGCAACCGGCCGAGCTATTGAGCTGCCGGTTCGCAGCAACTACAAATATGGTCTATCGCCCCTAGAATACTTTACTGCGACGCGTGGTACCCGAAAATCACTGATCGACATAGCCCTGCGTACGGCTGACTCGGGTTACTTGACTAGACGCCTCGTCGATGTAGCCCAAGATGTATTTACCGTCGAGCACGATGCCGAGGATCCAGGCTTTAGCGTCTACCGAAGCGATTCAGAGATGATAAGCGTTGGGTTTGGCGCCCGCTTGAGCGGCCGTTTTGTCGCCGAAAATATCAAGCGGCTCGTCAAGGCTGGCCAGCTCATTACCCCCGAAATTGCCAAAAAGATTGAAGAAGACGAATCCATCGCCGAAGTCCGGATTATGAGCGTACTATCCTGCACTTCTGTCCGCGGTGTCAGCCAAAAATCTTACGGAATTGATCTAGCTACTGGTGAGCTAGTAGCTAATGACTACCCAATTGGGGTCATCGCAGCTCAGAGTATTGGCGAGCCCGGTACCCAGCTATCACTTGACTCCAAGCACCGCGCCGGTGCTGTCACCGCCAGTGATGATGTCACCCAGGGACTAACGCGCGTAGAAGAACTTTTGGAAGTCCGCACACCCAAGGGTCAGGCTTATCTAACCGACATCATCGGTACGGTTAATGCCTGGGAAGAAGACGATCGTTACATTGTTCAAGTGACCGCCAAAAAACAAAAGCCAGTCGAAATTTCTATCGGCGACCGGCAACCCAAGATCAAAGCCGGTGACGAAGTCAACATCGGTGACGTAGTAGCCGCCAGCGAAGACGACAGCGACCCGCTGGCTGCCACGATGGTTGGTAAAGTTAGCATCAGCAAAAGCCAAATTACCATCACCCCGACCTCTAAGAGCATAGTTCGTTACGAGATACCTGGCTTTAAGCAATTATTGGTCAAAGATGGTGACATGGTGGAAGCCGGTCAGCGCCTGACCAACGGCTCACTTAACTTGCACGAACTGATGCGCCTCCAAGGGGTAGCCGCCACCCAGCGCTACATCATGAACGAAATCCTGTATATTTTTGCCAGCCAAGGCCAGACGATCGCCGACAAACACCTTGAAGTTATCGTCCGTCAAATGTTTAGCCGCGTCCAAATAGAAGATTCGGGCGACAGTGATTTCATCACAGGTGACGTTGCTAGCAAGCTGGCAGTGGTTGAAGCCAACGAGAAATTAGCCGCCAAAAAGAAGAAGTTGATTAAGTCCAACCAGCTGTTGCTGGGCATCACCAAGGCATCACTGTCTACTGACTCATTCCTATCGGCCGCTTCCTTCCAAGACACCACTCGTGTACTGATCGCGGCCGCTACTAGCGGTAAAGTTGATAATCTGTATGGTCTGAAGGAAAACGTCATCCTAGGACGTCTGATCCCAGTCGGTACGGGCGCCAGAAGGCTACAATCAGAAAAAAAGTCAGAAGACGAGAATGTAAGTCTTGCAACAGGGGTAAAACAGTGATAAACTCCTTCAGACTAGCAATTAGTAATCAGCAACTAGGAATTAGAAACAGCCAGAATGCGAAGCTATTTACTAATTTCTATTTTCTAATTTCGCAACCGGAGGTTGCTCGTGCCAACAGTTAACCAACTCATACGCAAGCCGCGCAAAATGCCGGGCACTAAAACCAAGTCGCCGGCTCTTCAGCGTGTGGTTAATAACCTGCAGACCAAAAGCTATGAAAAACCGGCGCCGTTTAAGCGCGGCGTTTGTATCCGTGTGACCACCCTGACTCCTAAAAAGCCGAACTCGGCTCTGCGCAAAGTCGCCCGTGTGCGCCTGACTAATGGCCACGAAGTCTGGGCCTACATCGGCGGCGAGGGCCATAACTTGCAGGAACACGCCGTGGTTTTAATACGTGGCGGCCGGGTCAAAGACTTACCCGGCGTGCGCTACCACATCGTCCGCGGGAATCTGGACTTACAAGGGGTCACCGACCGCAAGCAAGGCCGCTCAAAGTATGGATCTAAAAAGGGAAAATAAGATGACCCATACTCAATTTACAATTCGCAATTTTCAACTTTCAATGAATTTTCAATATTCAATGATCAACGAGGTCAAGTGATGGATCCCGAAGCATTTTTAGTCATGTCAGTAGACGGAGTGGAGGAAGTAGTTATTGCTCGTCCGGATTACGACCCTAGCTGGGTTCATCGAGGGTGGCAGGAATGTGGACGAGGCATTACGCTCGGACCTGTGGCGCTTGAAGATATTACTGTAGCTGGTGTAATCGGCGAGGAATCTGAAAATGCCTAGAAAAACTACAAAGTCGCTGGTGCGACCAGTTGAACCCGACCGGCTTTATAACAGCAAGCAGGTTGCTAAAGTCATTAACCGTGTGATGCTAGACGGCAAAAAGCAGCTGGCCGAGCGGCTGGTGTATGGCGGCATGCAAAAAGCCGCCGACAAACTTAAAGTCCAAAACCCATTGGAAGTCTTTGAGCAAGCTATGAAAAACATCCAGCCGTATATGGAAACTCGCTCTCGGCGTGTCGGTGGCGCTAATTATCAAATACCTTTTGAGGTTAAGGGTCAGCGTCAACAGCACTTAACTATTATGTGGTTTGTCCAGGCCGCTCGCGACCGCAAGGGCATGAGTATGGAAGACCGCGTCGCCCAGGAACTGACGGATGCATATAACAACACCGGTACGGCCGTTAAAAAGAAGGAAGACGTCCACAAGATGGCCGAGGCAAACCGCGCCTTTGCGCACTTTGCAAGGACTTAGCTATCAGCTAAAGGCTAGGGACTAATATATGGCAGATAAAAAATACGAACTAAATAAAGTGCGCAATATTGGTATTATCGCCCATATTGATGCCGGTAAAACCACCACTACCGAGGCAATTCTTTACCGGACCGGCCTAAAACATAAGATTGGTGAAGTGCACGAGGGCGATACTACCACCGACTGGATGGCCCAGGAGAAAGAACGCGGCATTACCATCACCGCCGCCGCCGTTACCTGTTTTTGGAAAGATCACAAGATTAACATTATCGATACGCCCGGCCATATTGACTTCACGGTAGAAGTCGAGCGGTCTTTGCGCGTGCTTGACGGCGCCGTGGTGGTTTTTGACGGCAAAATGGGTGTCGAGAGCCAGTCTGAAACGGTTTGGCGCCAGGCCGACAAATACGGCGTACCGCGAATCTGTTTTATCAACAAGATCAACCAGACCGGTGGTGACTTCTATAAAAGCCTAGACTCCATCCACCACCGGCTTTCCAAGCGGGCTTTCCCAATCCATTTGCCTATCGGTTTCGAGCAGTCGATTAACGGCATCGTCGATCTTATATCAATGAAGGCCTATACCTACAAGGACTTCGCTGACAAAAACCTAGTCGAAACCGAAATTCCGGCTGACATGGTGGACAAGGTCAAGAAATACCGCTCACTGCTGGTCGAGAATGCCGTAGCCGAAGACGAACAAATGCTAGAAAAGTTTTTTGAAGTCGGCGAGGAAGGCCTGTCCGAAAAAGATGTCAAACAAGCTATCCGTACAGCCGTCCTGTCCGGCAAGTTTTTTGCGGTCACCGGCGGCGATGGTCGCGGCGTAATAGTCGAAAAACTGCTCGATGCGGTAACTGATTTCTTGCCGACCCCGCTGGATCGCAGTTCGACTTGGGGGGTTAACCCCAAAAACGGCGATGAGATAGAACGCAAGCCAGATGTTACCCAGCCATTGGCGGCCCTAGCATTTAAAATTGCTACCGATCCGTTTGTCGGCAAGCTAGCCTTCTTCCGCGTCTATTCGGGCAAAGCCGTG
>JBBTWK010000037.1:0-1524 GCA_038062805.1 Patescibacteria group bacterium | reverse complement strand
AAGTGTTTTAGCCGAAAAGGCCGGTGCCTTCTCGCCGTCAATCATCATACTAATGACGAAAAAGCGGGAGTGTTGCTGTATAAGATTGGCGGCTTCAAACTCCGGCTCGAAGTACTTTTGCAAAAAAGGCGCGTCGTCCGGGCTAACCCGAAAGCTCATAATCGTCCCGACATTGCCAAAGACGGCGCCGCGGACTTCCTCGCCCATCTGCGAAATATATTGATTAGCGACAGTTAGGTTAAGGCCGTACTTGCGGGCTTCGGAAAGAATTGTCGCGAACGACTCGGTAGCAAAGTTTTGAAACTCATCAACATACAAGTAAAACGGTATTCGCTGGGCCTCGGGCATATCGGCTCGGCCCATGGCTGCCAGCTGTATCTTGGTAACCACTAAAGACCCTAAAATCCCGGCATTATCTTCGCCCATTAAGCCGCGGCTAAGGTTAACGATTAGAATTTTGCCCTCATCCATAATCTTGCGGATATCAAAGGTGCTCTTGGGCTGGCCGACAATATTTCTAATCATCGGGTTGGCTGTAAAGGCGCCGACTTTATTTAGGACTGGCGCCACGGCTTCGGAGGCAAATTTGTCGTTCCAGCTGGCAAACTCGACGGTCCAGAAATTTTTAACCACCGGGTCGTCAATATACTTAATGACATCAGCGCGGAAGTGCCGGTCGGTTAGCATGCGGGTAATGTCAAGCATTGTCGAATTGGGAAAATCCAGCAGTGCCAGTATCGTATAACGCAGGATATATTCCAGCCGTGGCCCCCAACTCTCGGCAAACAGCTTTTTAAGCACACCGACTACCTGCGAGCTAATATGACCTTTTAAGGACGGATCGGTAATTTCCAGCGGATTAAAACCAATCGGGTGGTCAGTATCAGCCGGGTTGAAGTAAACTACATCGTCGACCCGATTTTTAGGGATAAACTTCATAACGTGCTGAGCGTAATCGCCGTGCGGGTCAAGGACCGCAAAGCCCTTATTGTAGTAAATATCAGATATTGTCAGCAGTTCCAGAGCGCCCGATTTGCCAGTGCCGGTCTGACCCAGAATGTACATGTGGCGGCCGCGGTCATCGCGGCGAATTCCAAAGACGGTGTTGTCGCCGCGGAAGTTAGTCACGCCGAATGAGCTGGTTTCTTCCTCGTGTCCGGCTTGGGCCACCGGGATATTAGACGGCGGCTCGGCGGTTTTAGTCGTGGCCCAAACGATATTGGCTGTTTCGACTGTAGTGTGCGGCAGATGAAATAAACTGGCTAATTCTTCGATGTTTAATATAAAGCCGTGATCGATGAAAAACCGGTTCTGGTATTCTAGTTGTTTGTCTTTACGGAAACTGCTGCTTTTGACATAGAAGCCGTTTAGATTGGTCGTATTTAACTGCTTGAAGGCTCCCACCAGCGCCTGCATGCGCAGCCGCGCTGTCCGAGGATCTTTGCCGGCATAAACCAGGCGTATCTTGACTTGGTAGCCCAGTTTCTGGGACTTGGTCTCAATGGCCGTGATGCGGGCTTTGTC
>JBBTWK010000036.1:0-6862 GCA_038062805.1 Patescibacteria group bacterium | reverse complement strand
CCCCAGGAAGCAGTTGCCATAAACGTCGAAAATTTTAAAGCTCAGCTAATGCAAATGGGCTTTTCGTATGATTGGTCGCGTGAGATAAATAGCACCGATCCGAGTTACTACAAATGGACCCAGTGGTTTTTCTTGCTGTTTTTTCAAAAAAACCTGGCCTACCAGCGGGAAAGTCTGCAGTGGTGGTGCCCCCATGACAAAACAGTGTTGGCTAACGAGCAGGTAGAGGACGGTCATTGCTGGCGATGTGGATCGTTAGTCGAAAAAAAATCACTAGAACAATGGTTCTTCAAGATAACTGATTATGCCGACCGGCTAGAGAAAGACCTGGACAACATTAACTGGTCTGAGTCTATCAAAACCATGCAGCGTAATTGGATCGGTCGCTCAGCTGGTGCTGAGCTTCAATTCACAATTCTAAGTTCTAAGTTTACAATTCCGGTTTTTACGACCAGGCCAGACACGCTGTACGGTGCAACTTTTTTGGTTTTGTCTCCCGAACACAAAATATTCGCCTCGGGCGAATTAAGTATTTCCAAAGAAGTCAAAGATTATATAAAGCAGGCCGGCTTAAAATCAGAAATTGATCGAATGGAGACTGAGCGCGAAAAAACCGGTGTCTTTACCGGCGCTTACGCCGTTAACCCTGCAAACGGTGAGAAAATACCAGTCTGGGTAGCCGACTACGTGCTACCGGGTTATGGTACCGGCGCCATTATGGCCGTGCCGGCCCACGATAAGCGCGACTGGGAATTTGCCAAAAAGTTTCAGTTGCCAATTATCCATGTCTACGACCAGGAAGGCGCAGATACTAACAGCTGGTATCACGGAGAAGGTATTGTTAAAAACTCTGGAAAGTACGACGGCATAGCAACGGCTCAAATGCGCGAGAAAATTGTTTTCGATCTGGCCAAAAAGAAGTCGGCTAAGGAGAAAATTAACTATAAACTCCGTGACTGGCTAATCAGCCGCCAGCGTTACTGGGGAGCACCGATTCCAATCATCCATTGTCCCAAAGACGGGGCGGTGCCAGTACCAGAAAAAGATTTACCGGTGGTTTTGCCCGAAGTCAAAAGCTATGAGCCTAGCGGCGATGGCCGCAGCCCGCTGGCCAATGTGCCGGAATTTGTTAACGTAAAATGCCCAAAATGCGGCGGCCCGGCCAAGCGTGAAACAGACACCATGGACGGTTTTGCTTGCTCTAGCTGGTATTTCCTGCGTTTTGCCGACCCGCATAATGATAAAAAACCATTCGACCGTGAGCTTGTGAAGCGGTGGTTACCAGTTGATGACTACATCGGCGGCGCCGAACACGCCGTAATGCATCTGCTTTACGCTCGTTTTTGGACCAAGGTCATGTTTGACGAAAAGTTAATTAACTTTGACGAGCCGTTTAAAACACTGCGTAATCAGGGTATGATCCTAGCCCCCGATGGACGCAAAATGAGTAAAAGTTGGAATAATACAATAGAACCAGATGAGTTGATCAAACAAGGCTACGGCGCTGATTCAATCCGCCTGATGGAACTATTCATCGGGCCCTGGAATCAATCAGCTGCATGGAGTGTAGAGGGCCTGGGAGGCACATACAGGTTTCTTCAAAGAACCTGGACTATTGTCCAGGAATTCTTAGACGAAACCAAAGATCAAAGATCAAAGATTAAAGATCAAAAGACTGTCGGGCATAACTCGGAACTAGAAATTCAAATTGCCCGGGCGGTCCATAAAGCCACCAAAAAAGTCAGCCAAGATATGGCTAGTCTAGGCTTCAACACAGCTATCGCGGCGCTAATGGAATGCGTCAATGAGCTTTATAAGATAAAGAGCCTGCCTACCGGACAGGCAGGCCAGCACAACTTTGGTCTGGCCCGCAGTGTTTGGCAGGAAAACTTGGAAAAATTTGTTCAGCTACTGGCACCGTTTGCGCCCCATATTACCGAGGAGCTATGGGGGCAACTAGGGAATAAAGACTCTGTTCATCTGAGCCAGTGGCCAACCTGGGATAAAGAATTAATTAAAGAGCAGTTAATAACCCTGGCCGTTCAAATAAACGGTAAAGTACGCAGTGAAATCCTGGTTGACGCAGATATTGACGAAGAAACGGCCACTACCATGGCTAAAAATGACGACAAAGTCGCAAAAATCTTAGTCGGCAAGAAAATCAAAAAAACCGTCTATGTCCCCGGCCGCCTAATCAGTCTAGTTGTAGCTGAGTGATCACTCCTCCGGAAAATAGCCCGAGTGTCGGATTCATTCCGCACCCGGCGCGATAAGAAACCGCGAAGGGGTTTCTTATAAGGCGGAGCGGAAGCGTAGCCGCAGTATAGTGGTATAATGAGCGTAATAACTAAATAAAAAATAAGGAGTTTCACCCGCCAAAACTTTTCATCACGGAATGTCTCGTTTGTAGGCGGAATGAGTCTAGGCTAAAATCAACGGATGGAGAAATATCAATTGTTGCATAATAAGATGAAAAGATTAGGAGGGTAAATGGGAAAACCAAAGAAACGAACTAGTTCGCGCCGCACCGGTATGCGCCGCAGCCATCTATTGACTAAATTGGCCAAGGCTGTCAACGCCAAAAGTCCGGTTAAGGTTAGGCTCAAAAAACAGCCGTAAAATAAGAGGCTATAATCTTCGCATAGGTTATAATTGTAACTAAGGACCAACTTAACAATATGAGCGCTAACCGCCACTTGGGCCGCATAGTTGCGCTGCAAACCCTCTATGAAGAGGATTTTCGCCGTGAGTGTGAGGACAAGTCATTTAAACTAGCGGCTGTTTTGAAGCGCAACATCGCTCGCTACCAAGAGACGATTGATGACAAAAAGTTCATCGAGCTCCTGGTAGAAGGTGTCGCTAGCCAACAAAAGGCCATCGACGACATTATTCGACCGGTAGCACCGGAATGGCCAATCGAACAAATTGCCCGGATAGACCGGGTGGTTCTGCGCATTGGTGTCTATGAACTGATTTTTGCGACAGATGTACCTCCCAAGGTGGCTATCAACGAAGCTGTTGAACTGGCCAAAGCCTTCGGCGGCGATAATTCATCCAAGTTCATAAACGGTGTACTAGGAACGGTCCTGCGAAACAAAGAAGCCGCCGACATGTCGGCGAGCAAAAAGCCGAAAGCTAAAAGCTTGAAGCCGAAAAAAACTGCCAAAGCTAAGAAGAAAGATAAGATTGTTGAAAAGACCTAAACCAATTGCTGGTTTTAGAAAACTCGTCAGGCGTCCTGCCATCAATGAAGTCGTCCGCGAGCCAACCGCTGGTGGCGTAATCTTCCGACGCAGTGGAACCGGGCCCTCGGACGTCGAAATTTTGCTGATCGCTGACAGCAAGGGCCGCTGGACGATACCAAAGGGGCACATCGAAGAAGGCGAAACTGCTCGGCAAGCTGCGCAGCGCGAAATCCGCGAAGAAACTGGTTTGCAAGAAATGGAAGTGTTAGACTTCTTGGGTAAAATTAATTTCCGCTACCGCCGCAGCAGCAGTTTGGTGCTGATGACCACCGAAATTTTCTTAGTCAGAGCCAAAGGTAAGAGCGAAAGCGTCAAACCCGAAAAATGGATGTCCAGCCTGGCCTGGCTGTCGGCCCGGGATGCCCTTGATAAAATCGAGTATGAAGACATTGGCAAGCTGATTTTGCTAGGATTAAAGAAAATAAGGAAGCAGAACCTGTAATGATTACATCATTCCCGTTAACAATTAACAGTTCACAGTTATCAGTATGTTATCCGTTTACAGTTAACAGTGAATGGCTAACCGCTAACCGAGCGACTGAAAGGAGCGTCTAATGGACACCACAAAATACCAAGCTTTTGCCGACCAACAATTTGGCGGCTTTTCTGATCTTGAACTATTGGTCACGGCATTTACGCATCGTTCCTACCTTAACGAGCACAAAGCTACCGCCAAAGGGCACAACGAACGCCTGGAGTTTCTTGGCGATGCAGTATTAGAAATGATAGTTACTGAGCATTTATATAACAATTTCGAGGAACCCGAGGGCATTTTAACTAACTGGCGCAGCGCCCTGGTGCGTACAGAAAGTATTAGTGCGGCTGCCGATCGTGAGGGCTTTGAGCCACTGCTGCGGCTATCACGCGGTGAAAAGCGTGGCAGTGAGCGTGCCCGGCAACAAATCTTGGCTAATTGTTACGAAGCTGTAGTTGGCGCGCTATATATAGATAAAGGCTATAAAGCGGTTGAAAAATTCATCGACCGTACTTTGCTGGCTACTCTGGAAGAAATTTTGCAAAGTGGTACCTGGCTGGACCCTAAATCAAAACTTCAAGAACTTATGCAGAGCCGTGATGGCTTTACGCCAGTTTATAAAGTCATACAAGAAGACGGTCCAGACCACGACAAGATGTTTATCGTTGGAGTATATGTCAATGATGTACTTATGGGCGAGGGTGAAGGCCCGAGTAAACAAGCCGCCCAAGTCACTGCCGCCGCCGCTGCCCTCAGGAAATACACATCGCACTAGAAGTTAACACCTTGACGAAACCTGCGCTAATCTGTAAAATGGCTTGGACATGCTGAGCATTAGGATGCAGCGCAAAGGCCGAACTGGACACGCCCAATTTAGGGTGGTGGTTCAAGATAGTCGCTTCCATCCAACTAGTGGCCGGGTGGTGGCTTACGTCGGCAATTATGATCCACACACCAAAGCTGCCAAGCTAGACGGCGAAAAGATCAGTAAGTACTTGCAAAGCGGCGCCCAGCCGTCAGATCGTGTAGCTAAACTTTTATCTAAAGAGGGAATAAAATTGCCTGACTGGTTCAAGCTGGAGGCACCGAAAAAGAAAGAAGTTCGCAACCCGGATAAACGGCGTAGCACGCGCCCTGAAGGCGAACCTGCTCCCGAACCAAAAGCTGAAGCTCCTGCCCAACCGGCAGAACCAGCAGAATCTGCCGAAGCACCGGACACGGCCGAGGAGCCAGCAGCCGAGGAACCAGCAGCCGAGGTCGACTTGTCCACCGAAGCTTCAGCAGAGGTGGAAGCTCCAGCCGAAGCAGAACAACTAAAGGACTGAATAACCACATTTGCTACAATTATTTGTAGCGAGACTCATAAGCAATAAGGAGGGATTTACCGTGGCAGTAAGTATAGACCAACAATTTATAGAATATATCGTTAAATCAGTCGTCGGGCACCCCGATGATGTCAAGATCGAGCGCCGCATCGACGAAAAGGGCGTCTTGCTCGAACTTTTGGTTAACCCCGAAGATTTAGGCCGGGTAATTGGTAAGCGCGGTGCAACCGCCCAAAGCTTGCGGACACTTTTGCGGGCCTTGGGTACCAAAAATGATGCCCGCTACAACCTAAAAATCATCGATACCGGTCCGCCGCCAGAAAGCAGAGAACGGAGAACAGAAAACAAAGAACAGACAGCGGCCAAATCGGCCAGTTCGGACAATTCTACCGCCACCGAGCCGACTGCCGCTGATGATTCTGTCCCGGCCGATGCGCCGACAGACGAGCCGGCCGCACCAACAGCCGCAGATGATATTGATATGTCCGACGATGACGAATTGCCAGAAACCCCGAGCGAGCATTCAGACGTAGTCAGCCGGACTCGCAAGGAACTGGCTGACCTCGACGACCTCGACGTCTGACAACTACTGGCCGCCGTACCTGCCAACCAGCCAAGCTAGTTGCGCCGTACGGCTCTTGGCGCATCGCTGTGTCAGAAACTCCGTTGCTCGTTCAATGTATTAAAATACACCTCCCTCCGCTACTCGCTTCTTCCTTGCACTGCATCCAAGCCAGCAGCTGTCAGGGCATAGAGAGCGAAAGCTTGCTATTATATATCCAAGATGATTTATTTGATTTTGGCGGTGATATTTTATACGGCCTCCCTTTTAATTGGTGCGTCTGCCTCAAGAAATGCCAATACCAATCTTGTTACTGCCGTCAATACATTTATTTCGGCTATTATCCCATTCATTATCATTGCACCCCTTCTAAGCAAAAAGACATTCGTCACTCAGAAGTATGGAATTTTGATGGCGGCTCTAAGTGGAATAATTGTGTCATTGTTCGTCCTAACTTTAAGCAAAAGTTTTACGCAAAATAAAATAGGAATCATTACTCCTGTAATCTTCGGCGGCGCAATTTTATTTACCACCATATTGAGTTATTTTCTTTTTAAAGAAAAAATTACGATTACTGAAGGTATTGGCCTGGGACTGGTTTTGGCGGGTCTGGTTGTAGTTATTTACGCCCGAGCAACCATTTAATTTATGAAAATTCAAATTATCACTCTTTTTCCGGAGATGTTTGAGGGCGTGCTAGGTACCAGCATGCTTTGGAAAGCCCAGGACAAAAAACTGGTTGAGTATAAGCTTATAAATCTGCGCGATTACGGACTGGGACCTAGAAAAACAGTTGACGACACTCCATACGGGGGCGGTGATGGCATGGTGCTTAGGCCGGAGCCATTGTTCGCGGCAGTCGAACAGGCCAAAAAAGAGGACCAGGGCGCCCAGGTCCTATTAATGACGCCACGCGGTGATTTATTCAATCAGGAAATGGCTCGCGAGTTCGCCGCCACGCGAACTGGTTTGATTATCATTTGCGGTCGTTACGAAGGTTATGACGAACGGATTACCACCATTGTAGATAAACAAATATCTATCGGAGACTACGTACTAACTGGCGGCGAGCTGCCGGCCATGATAGTAATCGATGCCTTGACTAGACTCATACCGGGAGTACTAGGCGGCGAAACCAGCGCCGAGAAAGAAAGCCACAGTGAAGCCGGTGTCATCGAGCACCCCCAGTACACCCGGCCAGAAGAATTTCGCGGTCTTAAGGTGCCAAAAACTTTGCTAAGCGGCCATCACGGAG
>JBBTWK010000035.1:0-9499 GCA_038062805.1 Patescibacteria group bacterium | reverse complement strand
AACATTTCCTCTGAAGGCGCTGTTTCGATTCTTTCGTAGATAGAGCCATTTGGAGTTTTGGCCGGTACTGTAGTCGGTCGTTTCGGCTTAGTTTTGGTTTTGGGTCTGCGTAAGTCTATATTTTGAGTTCTAGCCTGTAAATTGCCGGACGCGATGTTTTCATCACCAAACAACCCGGCTTCTCGGGCCTCATTTACGAAAATTGGTAGGGCCCTTGCGGGCAGTGGGGCTTGTTGTGCAACTAATTCTTCCTCTCTCAATCTTACGGCCAATTCCCTAAGCTCGTCATTGGTGGGTCTCTTGGACTCATCGATATCTCCCGGTTGAATCTCATTTTCGGTCAAGCATAACATTCTCACCCCCGGCGGTGTTCTACCACCATCGGACTTGACGCTTACATACCACAATTTTAGCCCTTCGTTCGATAATTCCTTTCGTACCCGCGACTGCTGAATAAGGAGGGAATTCACCCTACCTGTCAATACGTGACCCGCTCCAGAATCATATTCCTCTGCATATAAAATTTTGGCTAGATCGTCATAGCTAAGCGGCCGATCCCTAAATGCTCTGAAGGCGGTAACTAGCCACGCTGTCCGAACGCCATACTGCGGTATAAGCGGCTTTTCAGCTTTCTGCTCTTGCCAAAATGGAGGAACCTTCTCAGGTATTTGCCAGTCGGGATGTTCGCCATCTTTTAAAACCATAAGTACGGCTGTGTCCTGTATGTATCCATCTGGCCGGAAACTGGCCTTATGCAGACTTGCTTCTCTTTCATCCAACCTCTTGTGAAGACTCCCATCATTAATGATTTTAGATATTTTCTGCTTGAGTACAGCCAGGCTTTCTACACTATCCGGGAAAGCAATTGGCGCTAGTTCTGCGATAGGGAATGGCTCGTTTTTATGAGCGCCTAAAAAGACCGCCAGCCTCCCTAGGGGGGTATTATTGTCACGTTCTTGTCTTTCACGTTCTTTCTGAGCAGTCCGTCCAGCTTTTTCTTCAGCCTTCTGTCGCCCGTAGCTTATTTCGTCTTGTCTGATTTTTGCGGCAATTTCTTTAATCTCCTCGTCATTTGGCCTAGTAGATTCATTAATATCTTCCACACCAACGTCTGTACCCGTAGGAGCGCACATTAGTCTAACCTCAATTGCCCCTCGGGGTTGTTTGACATGAAACCTAAAATATTTATACCCGCGTTGAGATAATCTGTTTTCTAAGCTTGAGGCCGATTTGGGATTATTTATCTGCGCATTAATTCTGTTAGCTGAAACCCAAGCCCTCTTTGGGTCATATTCTTCCTGGTATACAACTCCAGCAACATCGCTAAGACGAAGCGTCCTTCCATTAAATACAATAAGTGTCTCGGCTATCCAATCCAAGTACATTCCTGACCTTGGCTTATTTTCGGTAGTATCTTCATTCTCCTCATTATGTCCCTCCCAAGTAAAAGCAAAAGCCACTAGAAACGATGCGGTTTCTAGTATTTTTCTTCTATTTTTTATTTCGTCGCTCTGTGTGGAAAAAATGTCAGCTTCTATTGCGACTCTTACCGCGCCAGTCCTATTGCTAGCCCCAAGTTTCTCTAGAATTTTCCGCACCTGACTTTTAACCGTCTCGACACTGCGCCTGCGCTCCAAGGCAATTTCTTTATCTGTATGTCCCTTGGCTATTAGTTGAAGAACCTGATGTTCGCTGTAGTTTAGCTCGTTAATTTCAGTGGTTTTTATTTCTTCTTTTCTTTCTATCACCCCTTCTTCGAATGCTCTATACACCGCATGACTTCTATTCTTAGCTCCTAATTTCTCAAAGGACATACAAAGTATGCCCTTCACAGTTTCCTCCGAGATATTAAGCTCTTGAGCAATTTGTCCGTTATGATAGCCCAGTGAGACCAGCTCGATGAGCTGAGTCTGCCGGGCACTTAACGGCCTGAATTCTGGGGTTGGCGCGTTCATGGCGAACACGGCCAAATCAATAGCTATCTTAGCCATTTGATTACGGTGGTCGGCTGGTATTAGGGGCTCTGCTTTAAGATCGTCTGGGACAACAGACTCTTGGGGCGAGATCACAATTTAAAAACTCCTTAGTATGGAGTATATTCAACCATAAAATAGCTATTAAGTAAAGCTCGAGCTGGTCTCCCTTCTCCATAAAAGGCGAGCATTTAAAATAAAAGGGATTCAGCGTAGTGCAACCGGAGCAACCAACTGGATTGCTCCGCGTGTAACGCCCTCTTTTCAATGCTTCTTTTCAATAATGTACGAGTGACCTGCATCATGCCCCCCGCACTAATTCTTGAAGTTTCGAAATAGGGATATTCTCCCTCTTCTCCGCTCAGGATTTAGGGCGGGGCAAGCATGCCTTGCTACATCCCCATGTCCATGCCGCTTCCGGCAGGCATGGCTGGAGCTTTTTCGGGAATATCAACTACTAGTGCGCCCATAGTCATCGCTGTTCCGGCAATGCTGACAGCGTTTTGAATAGCTTCACGTGCTACTCTAGTTGGGTCAACAATACCGCTCGCCTTTAGGTCAACAAGTTTGCCTGGCTTATTAACATCCACACCCTGTCCGAGTTTAGCGCTCACGACTTTTGGCAGCCATTCATCGGCATTTAAGCCGGCGTTATTTACTAGAATCTTAAATGGTTGCTCCAAAGCCCTAAACAAGATACTTGCACCAATAACTTCAGATGACTCTTCATCTTTCATGTTAGCTATTTTTTTCAGCCAATAAGGTTTAGTTATTCCGATTAAGTTAATGAAGGTCACGCCGCCGCCCGGTACTACCCCTTCGTCAAGTGCCGATTTAACAGAGGCCACGGCATCGTCCACGCGAAACTTCTTTTCTTCGATTTCGGTTTCGGTAGCACCGCCGACTTTGATAACGGCGACTTTGCCAGATAAAGCGGCACGGCGCTTCTCCAGCTGCTCTTTGTCGTACTCACTAGAAGCCGACTCGATCTGTTTATTTATTTGGTCAATGCGGGCTTTGACGGCCGCCTGTGGACCGGCGCCTTCGATAATCGTCGTCTCGTCCTTGGTAGCAATCACTTTACGGGCCGAACCAATAACACTAACGTCGACATTTTCGAACGTCATCCCACGTTCTTCGCTGATGACTTCGCCACCAGTCAAAATGGCGATGTCTTCTAAAATCTCCTTGCGGCGGTCGCCGTAAGCCGGCGCCTTGATGGCCACGGTGTTAAAGACGCCTTTCAAGCGGTTGAGTATTAGGGTACCCAGGGCTTCGCCCTCGACATCGTCGGCAATTAACACCAAATCTTTTTTGCCGGCTTGGGCCAGTTTTTCCAACATTGGCAGAAACTCTTGTATGGAACTGATTTTTTGGTCGGTAACTAAAATAACCGGCTTGTCATAAACAGCCTCCATACGCGTGGTATCGGTCACCATATACGGGCTAACGTAACCGCGGTCCATGGTAAAGCCTTCTACGACTTCACTCTCCAGCGCCAAGCCCTGCCCTTCTTCGACAGTTACAACGCCGTCTTTGCCGACTTTCTCCATAACGTCGGCAATCAGCTGACCGATTTGTTCGTCGCCAGCGCTAATTGTGGCGACTTCGGCTACCCGGTTCTTTTTACCGGTGATTGATTCGCTGAGGCTGCCCAGTTTCCCCAGCACCTCTTGGGCTGCGGCCTCTAAACCTTTGCGCAGCTGCATCGGGTTGTGCCCGGCAGCAATTAACTTATTGGCTTCGTTCAAAATGTGATAGGTAAGAACTGTAACAGTCGTGGTGCCATCACCGGCTACGTCGTTCATCTTGCTGGCGGCTTGCTTGATAAGCTCAGCCCCGACTTTATAGCCCAGAGTTTCGTCGTCAACGTTATCCAAATCAACGCCCTTAGCGACAGCCACGCCGTCATGGGTTACAGTCGGGTTGCCATAACTTTTGCCAATCACCACGTTGCGGCCTTTGGGGCCCATGGTGGTCTTTACGGCATCATATAAAATTTGCGCCCCGCCCAGTACCCGGCGGCGGGCGTCGTCATCATAAAATACTTTTTTTCCCATCTAAAACTCCTTCGTCGTTAATGTTAACTGTTCACTATTAACCGTTACCAGTACGTTTTCTGTTGTCCGTTCACTGTTAACCGCTAATGGATAACGCATTGTAAACTGTAAACTGGTCATAGTTAATAGTCGGCTACCCAACGGTAGCCAGTATGTCTTCTTCTTTAACTAAAATGTACTCGGTGCCGTCGATTTTAAGTTCGGTGGTCGAGTAGCTTTTGTAAACTATGCGATCCCCGACTTTAACACTTACGGGTATACGCTCATTGTCATCGCCTACTTTGCCCGGCCCGGTTGCCAAAACTTTGGCTATTTTGGGCTTTTCGGCCGCTTTGTCGGGCAAATAAAGACCGCTGGCGGTTTTAGTAACGGCTTCTTCTTGCTCGGCAACCACCCAATCAGCCAATGGCTGTAAACTTGTCTTGGCCATCTGTAACTCTCCTTATTTCTAGCACTCATAATACCCGAGTGCTAAAAACTCTGTCAAGCTCTATTGCAAAAAGACAAAAACATTGACCAATAAAACCATTAAGCTTATACTCCACATATCCAATCCCCCATCTCTCCCCGAAAGGGGGGAAAGGAGTACATCGTGCGAAAAGGCACCATGCCAGTGGAGGAGATCATGGTCTCCTGCCTTCTGGCTACGGATGGTCAGCGCGTCCTGCGCATCTGCAGGCCACGCGGTCGGCGTGACCTCCCGCTGAACGTGCTCAGGTTGATGCGTCTGGACTTGGACGTGTCCAATCTGGTCACGCCCGGCGAGGACACACGACTGGTCCAGAGGTTGAACGAGCAGAAAACCCGCTTCGTTCTTCTCGAGGCCCCTCTCGACTCCAGCGTCGAGAACGGGGTTGCCGTAGAGGGAGCGACCGTGATCGTCCGAAGGTGCTACGAGCTCGCTCAGCTGGAGGCCCATCGCCACCAGCAAGCTGAGCGGATCGGCGTTGCCGGTCCAGCCCATACAGGCAGGGGGGAAGGGGAAATGCCCGTCAGGGTGTTCTCCCCCGCACGCAGCGCTGGCTCTGTCAGCGCTCACATCGCCTGAGGGGTTCGACCCGACAAGATGTCAATCTCCGGAAGGAGGTCATATGAGTTAGGTTGAAAAGGCAACAACCTTTTCCGACCCTCGAGCGGAGGTGCGGCGGCCCAGCCGCACCTCCGCCTTACTCCTTCTGGGGGACTGGAATAAGCCGCGAGTCTGGTGAGATTTCTCCCGGACCGCGGCGTTTTTAATTTTTCAGGACGGCTTTGGCGGTGGCGATTTCGTCCCATGGGTCTTCACGGTCGTCACGCTCGATAGTCTTTTCGTGACCTTTGCCCAGTAGTAAAACAGTGTCGCCGGCTTTGGCTCGGCCGAGGGTGAACTTTATGGCTTCGGTACGGTTATGTACTAAAAACAAATCTTTATCAAGCACTTTGCCAGCCTTCTTCGCGCCGACAGCAATTTGCTCTAAGATCTCCGTTCCCGGGGTGTCGCGGTCATCCTCTTCGGTCAATATCACTTCATTGGCGTATTTTCCAGCCAATTCTCCCTGCACCGGCCGCTTGAGCTTATCGCGCTGGCCGCCGGCTGAACCAAACATAACAATCAACTTTCCAGACCTACGCACCGCCTTGAGATCCTTAAACAGCTTCTCAAAGCTATCCGGCGTGTGGGCGTAATCTACCACCACACTGAAGTCTTGACCTTCATCAACGGCCGTCATGCGGCCTTCTACGGCTTCAAGCGCCGCAATTCCCTTCTCTATCTGTCTGGGCTCCATCTGGAGAGCAAAACCCACACCAACGGCCGCTAAGGCGTTATAAACATTAAAACTGCCTGGCAAATTGACATGAATGTTCAGATTTTCGCGACCGGCACTTTTCACGGTGAAATTCGAGCCAGCCGAAGTGGCTTTGATGTCCGTCGCCTTAATTTCGCCTGCTTTTACACCGTAAGTCAGCGGCCGGGTAATATCAGCTTCAAATAGCTTAGCGCTGGGGTCCTCAGCATTAATAACTCCTACCCGCAGGCCTTTTTTATTGCGACTAGTTAGCTTGAAAAGCCGGCGTTTGGCGTCGCGATAATTTTCAAAAGTGCCGTGGTAATCTAAATGCTCGTGCGTTACATTTGTCATCACCGCCACGTTGTAGGGAATTCCCCATACCCTGTGCTGGGCTAGTGCGTGAGAGGTAGTTTCTAGCACCAGCCACTCGGCCCCTGCCCTTTTCATTTGCTTTAACCTCTGCATCAGCTGAGGCACCGACACATTAGTCATATGGTGAATTTGCGGTTTAATATCATTCCCTACCCCGTAACCGACAGTCGTCATTAGACCGACCTTGTAGCCCGCCTCGACCATCATCCTGTGGATTAAAAAACAAGTCGAAGTCTTACCGTTAGTACCCGTAACACCTATAACCTTCAGCCCCCGTGCCGGAAAGCCATAAACAATATTGAACAAAACCGCCTCAGCTAAATGCCCCCACGGCTCGATCTGCCGAAATATCTTTTTAGGAATTAGTTTCTTGACAATAGAACGAAAAGCCATCAGTTGAATTGTAACAGTTTAGGTGCTGGGACTCTCGCTTAGTAACCTAGCGATGTTGAGTAAAACTAGCTGTGCACTTGAAGTTGGAATAAAATCACATTCATGAGCTTGACCATCAACGGTAAACCCAGCCGTACCTTTTATGGTTCTATATGAGCGGTCTGCGTACATTATCCTAGCATAAGAACCTGGATCATTATTGTCTACCAATGTGAATGAGACCACTCCTCTTTCTTCATGATGCAAAAGTTGGACATCAACTCCCGCCAACGAATCGTTAAAAATCAGCGCATTTCCTTCATGTGATTGTAAGGAAGTTCTAAATCTAAGAGGGCCTAAAGCCGAGGGGAAGGTCTTGATTATTAATAGCATATAACCATGGGTATGGTCTGTTGCATCACGTTCAAATTTCTTAAATAAGCTTTCGCCAAATCCGCTCTTGCCTACCAGAGGATATCTTAAAAGATCCCATTCATCTTCTTTGGGAACAATTTCTTGCTCAGATGCGAGTAGAAAATCACGGACGATACTAGATTCAATTTGTGGGATTTCGGGAAAATCCTCTGGCCTACCAGACATATTAAAATTATAGCATATTTACTATTATTTTACAACATGAAGCATCTGTTACAATTTCCTAGGAATGCAGATTTTAGGGATAGAAACCAGCTGCGACGAAACGGCTGCGGCGGTGGTAGAAGATGGATATAAGTTGCTGAGCAACGTGGTGGCTAGCTCTGTCGACCTTCATGCTGCCTTTGGCGGTGTGGTGCCAGAAATCGCCGCCCGCAGCCACATCGAAAGCATCTTACCAGTGATTGACCAAGCCCTAACGGATGCTTTCGCAGCTAAAAGCTCAAAGCTAAAAGCTCAAAGCAAAGAGAAAAAGCTATCGGCTGGATTTGATCCGTGGGATCAAATCGACGCCATTGCCGTAACTCAAGGTCCGGGCCTCATTGGCAGCCTACTAATAGGTGTCTTAACCGCCCGAACGCTAGCCATCGCAAAAAATAAACCGCTGTACGCTATTAATCACGTGCAGGCCCACGTTTTCGCCCCCTTCCTAACAGAGGCGTCCCCTTTCCTGTCTACCCTCTACACTCTACCCCCTACACCCCCTACTTTCCCCCTGTTGGCACTTATTGTGAGTGGCGGCCATACCCAATTGGTTCTCTTTAAAAGCCCAGTAAGCTTCAAACTACTGGGTCAAACAACAGATGACGCCGTCGGCGAAGCTTACGATAAGGTGGCCAAAATGCTGGGCCTCCCCTACCCCGGCGGACCTTCGATCGATAAGGCCGCCCAAAAAGGCGACCCAAAGGCTATAAAATTACCTTATGCTAAGCTGGAAAACCCCTATGACTTCAGCTTTTCGGGCTTAAAAACAGCCGTTTTACGCGCCGCTCAGAAGCTGAGTGGCCATGATTACACCTTCCCTTCTGGCGACCTTCCAGACACCTTAACGCAGATTCAGAAGGTTGATATTGCCGCCAGTTTTCAACACACCGCCGTCCAAACTTTGGTAGATAATCTCAAAAAAGCCTACGAGCAATACCAGCCGCCCAGCGTCGTCATCGCCGGCGGTGTTGCCGCTAATCAGGAACTCCGAAAACAAGCTTCAAGGCAACTCCCTACCCCCGTTATTTATCCCGATATCAGGCTTTGTACCGACAACGCCGCCATGGTGGCTACTTTAGGCTATTTCCAGGCCAAAGACGATCAGAAATCCACCGACCCCTACTCCCTCGAAGCTCAACCTGGCTTATCTATGTAATAATTTGTCAATTTTGTCCAAAACAGTTATGCTTAAACCAAACAAACACGGGTGGGACCCTGTCAACAAAAACCTTGATAGGGACACGCAAAAAACGGTATTAAGGTGTTATTTGTGATGACTTTTCCTATGAAAGGCTAGTATTTGTTTGCTAGCATTTTCTTATGAAAGGAAGAAAAAGCAGGCCTGATGTGGCCTGTTTGTTATACTGATTAACAGATATGGGATTACCTAGGGCCTACGAGGCCGGAAAATACGAATCTGACATCTATAAACTGTGGGAAAAGAGCAGGCTGTTTATTGCCGACCCTAGCAGTTCTAAGCCACACTTCTCGATGGCTATGCCGCCGCCGAATGAAACGGCAGTACTGCACTTGGGAAGCATGCTATTTGTAACTTTACAAGATATTATTGCTCGGTACCAAAGGCAAAAGGGTAAAGATGTACTTTGGCTGCCCGGAACAGATCACGCCGCCTTAGCCACCAACGCTATCATCGAAAAGAGATTGACAGAGCAGGGGACTGATAAACACGCAGTCGGACGCGAAGAGTTTATTAAGCTGGTAAAAGAGTTTGTCGGCAATAACAGAGACATAATTCTTCTTCAGCTAAGAGCGATGGGTGCCAGCTGTGACTGGAGCAGGGGACGCTACACCTTAGATGAAGCCCTAAACCGTTGCGTAAACGAAGTTTTTGTCAAAATGTATAACGACGGTCTAATTTACAGGGGCCATCGCATCGTTAACTGGGACTCTAAATCGGAAACCACCGTATCGGATGACGAAGTGGTCCACAGGGAAGAAAAAGCGCCGTTTTACACTCTTCAATACGGCCCATTTAAGATTGGCACCGCCCGTCCGGAAACCAAATTCGGTGACAAATACGTGGTCATGCACCCTGACGACAAGCGATACAAACACTATAAGCACGGCGATACCTTCGAGGCCGACTGGGTAAACGGCAAAGTAACGGCCACTGTCATTAAGGACGAGGCGGTCGATCCGACCTTTGGAACAGGGGTAATGACTATCACACCGTGGCACGACCGCACTGACTTTGAAATCGCCGAGAGGCATGGATTAGAAAAAGAGCAGATTATTGGTTTTGACGGCCGGTTGCTGCCTATCGCCCACGAATTTGCTGGCCAAAATATTGAGG
>JBBTWK010000034.1:0-7791 GCA_038062805.1 Patescibacteria group bacterium | reverse complement strand
AGCGCGTAGGGCGGATTGTGCGTATGCACGCCGACAAGCGTGAGGACGTTACGGAAGTCGAAGCCGGCGATATTGCAGCCATCGTCGGACTAAAAGGCACAACTACCGGGAATACCTTGTGCGACCCGGCTCACCCGATAGTTTTAGAGAGTATCACCTTCCCGGAACCCCCAGTCAGCATTGCTATCGAACCCAAAACTAAAGCCGACCAAGAAAAAATGGGCATTGCCTTGCAACGGCTCGCCGAAGAAGATCCGACCTTCCGTATCAAGGTCGACCACGAAACCGGCCAGACAATCATTTCCGGCATGGGCGAACTGCACCTAGAAATCATTGTCGATCGTATGAAGCGCGAATTCGCAGTCGAAGCCAACATTGGCGCTCCGCAGGTCGCTTACCGCGAAACTATTCGGAAAGATGGGGTTGAATCTGAGGGTAAATTTATCCGCCAGAGCGGCGGCCGCGGCCAATACGGCCATGTTTGGTTGAGGCTTTCCCAAAACGAAGCCGGCAAGGGCTTCGAGTTTATTAATAGTATTAAAGGCGGCGACGTACCATCCGAATATATCCCAGCTGTTAAAGCCGGTGTTGAGGAAGCTATGGCCAACGGCGTTATCGCCGGCTACCCAGTCGTCGATCTTAAGGCCGAACTGTATGACGGCAGCTACCACGATGTCGACAGCAGCGAAATGGCCTTTAAGATTGCCGCTAGCATGTCGCTCCAGGACGGGGTAAAAAAAGCCGCTCCGGTTCTTTTAGAGCCGATTATGAAAGTGGTCGTCATTACTCCCGAAGATTTCATGGGTGACGTCATTGGCGACCTAAACTCCAAGCGCGGCCGGATAGAGTCTATGGAAGATTTAACTCCTGGTATCAAAGAAATCACGGCCTTCGTGCCCTTGGGTGAAATGTTTGGCTATACCACCAACCTTCGAAGTTCTACCCAGGGCCGGGCCAGCTCATCTATGGAGTTAGACCACTATGCCGATGTGCCGTCCAATGTGACCGAAGGCATCATTGCCAAATCCGGTAAATAATCAAAAATAACTGTAAAATAGATTTTACAGATGCCACGTAAGCGTGAAATTCCTAACTTAACTAGCCCTAAGGCGGTTGCATTAGAGCTCGCTGGCTTAGCTCTTGTGGCATGGGGCCTAAAAGTCAAAAAAACCAGAGGCGGGTCAGAACTTGGGCGCTCAACCCCTCTAGATGAAGATATTGACGGAGATATAGTATTCGTACACGCAGCGAACGAGGGTCCTTTTACGGTTGGAGTGAATGATAAAACTGAGGGCTATGTCGTAGTCCACGCCCTCCGAAACCCCGACGGCTCAATCAAGTTGGATGAAAGCGGTTCAAACGAAACCGATATCCGGAGGTTGCTGATCCTGAAAGGTCATATTTCTAAACTTTTGGAGAGTTGGCGTGAACGCGCTCAATCATAACTTGACTCTTTACAAACAGGCTAAGTTTACTTTATAATACTGGGGTAATCGCATGGGTGGCTATTGCTTTTCATGCTAAATATTAAGAATAATTCTCGCAAGGAGTATTTAATGGCAAATTTTGATCGCAGCAAGCCACACATTAACGTCGGTACGATGGGCCACGTCGACCATGGCAAAACAACTCTAACCGCCGCTATTACAGCAGTATTGGCTAAGAAGTTACCAAGCGATATCAATAAACCAGTCGCTTACGACCAGATCGACAACGCACCCGAAGAAAAGGCCCGTGGTATTACTATTGCTACCTCCCACCAGGAATACGAGAGCGAAAAGCGCCATTACGCCCACGTCGATATGCCTGGTCACGCCGACTACATCAAGAATATGATTACCGGTGCCGCTCAAATGGACGGCGCGATTTTGGTCGTATCGGCCGCCGATGGCCCGATGCCCCAAACTCGCGAACACGTTCTGTTGGCCAAACAGGTTGGTGTACCTTCCATCCTAGTATTCTTGAACAAGATGGACCTGGCTGACCCTGAACTAGTTGAACTAGTCGAAGAAGATGTCCGTGATCTTCTGGCCAAGTACGAGTTCGACAAGGACTGCCCTATCATCAAAGGTTCTGCTACCAAAGCAATGGAAGGTGACGGCGCCAATGAAGAAGCCATAATGGAGCTGGTCAAGGCTATGGACGAGTACATTCCCGAACCCAAGCGCGATCTTGATAAGCCGTTTATGATGGCTGTCGAAGACGTGTTTTCTATCAAGGGCCGCGGTACAGTTGCAACCGGCCGAGTTGAAACTGGTGTAGTTAAAGTCAACGAAGAAGTCGAAATCGTCGGTATTCGCCCAACCAAAAAGGTTGTGGTCACCGGTGTTGAGATGTTTAAAAAGAACCTGGACCAAGGCCAAGCTGGCGACAACGTCGGAATCTTGCTGCGCGGTATCGAGCGTGACGACATCGAGCGAGGCCAAGTTTTGGCCAAGCCCGGCACCATCACCCCGCACACCGAATTTGACAGCGAAGTTTACATCCTAACTAAAGAAGAAGGCGGACGCCATACACCTTTCTTTAAAGGCTACAAGCCGCAGTTTTACTTCCGCACAACTGATGTAACCGGAGAAGTTGAATTACCAGCAGACAAAGAAATGGTTATGCCCGGCGACACCGTAACCTTTAAAGTTAAATTGCAATCTCCAATCGCCATGGAGCAAGGCCTACGTTTCGCTATCCGCGAGGGCGGACGGACTGTTGGCGCCGGCGTTGTTACTAAGATTGTAAAATGAAGCTTTTACACTTGGCACATTTCGGCTTAAAATCTGCGCTTCGCACTCATCGTATGAATATATACGGCTCGTTTACGATGCTCGATTTTACAACCAAACTGCACTCAAGTGATAAAACCCTTCTTGCCAGAGGATATATATATGGGTGAACCGCGACCCGAAGCATCTGGACCCTATGAAGATCCGCAGGTAGTTACGATTGTTGTAGATAAGAAGAGTGACAAGGAGAATGTCGTCGTCCAGGTAGTAAAGCCAAGCCAGGCTCGTGGAAGAATGCAGGAACTACGTACCCAACACCCAGATGGTGTTGTAATGGGTTTCTTTGGAATTAATTTACTAAAAGTTGAGGAATAATGGCAGACGCTAAGAAAAATTCACCCGCACAAACTTCCAGAAAGGAAGTTTCGGCGGGCAAGGAACCAGAAGTAAAACAAAGAATACGCATTCGCTTGAAGGCCTATGACCATAAAGTCATTGATCAAAGTGCCAAACA
This sequence comes from Patescibacteria group bacterium, assembly GCA_038062805.1. Classification (GTDB taxonomy): domain Bacteria; phylum Patescibacteriota; class Saccharimonadia; order Saccharimonadales; family UBA10212; genus UBA6824. The sequence goes on along the minus strand of JBBTWK010000034.1, from coordinate 4,560 downwards.
GATTGTAGAAACGGCCCTTAGGACCGGCGCTAACATTTCCGGTCCAATACCTCTGCCTACCCGCCGTAGTACCTACACTGTCATCAAGAGCCCGCACGTCTATAAAAAGGGCCGCGAGCAGTTTGAGATGCGCGTCCACAAACGCTTAATTGATATAACCGACCCAACTCCCAAGACAATTGATAGTCTTATGAATCTATCTCTACCCGCCGGCTGCGACGCCGAGATAAAGATGTAGGCATCCCAGCGGTTGTGGGTGCTTGCGCCCAGCTACTAAAATGGTCAGGGGGGGGGATAGAGCCCGCCTGAAGTGCGTTTAGTCTTTAAGCTTCTTGAGGCTGCGCCAGTCTCGAAAGGACTTCACAGAGAGAGCCGCGCCTACCGAAGACATCGCGGAGAATAAGTATACTCTATAGTCTGAGCCGCCATGTTCAAATCCATTCGAAATTGCAATTCCAGCTGTGGCTACTGACCCAATCGCGCAAATGAGGCCCTCTGAAGACTTATTATCTATCCTCTCGCGCATGAGTTCTGCAGAATCGACCACACCAAGCTCTTTAGATAAATCTGCCATATTTATATTTTGACTCAAAAGACTAATTTCGCAAGCATGAGCAACAAGACCACCACGAAGATAATCGAAATGACGACGTTGATTATTGTTTTTTGGTGGCTGGTTCTTGGCTTTCTGTGCGCAAGGTGCGGCCTGCTCGGTATTCGACTAGCCTAGATTTTACTATTTTAGCCGAGCCAGAAAGAGTTAGAAGAGCACCGCTAACAAAAAAACCACTTCGGATAAGCTCGCCGCCCGTATAATCACCCGGAATAAATTCAGAACATATCATGACTGCTGCGCCTATGGTCGCATTCAGAAGAGGTGGATTTCTTCGATATAAAACATCTAAGTAGCGACCTAGCATATCGTTGGGCTGGATCTCCACGCACATAATTATACGCCCAAAATAACAATGATGGCGGGGATGGTTTACACTTTTGTTGCCCAAAGTATTATTTACAGCGGATTGACACTTGTCGACTTTTTATGTTAATCTGTTATGGATACGGCATTCGGAGCTGGGTTTTGGTTTGGATTGCGAGCTGAAATCAAAGCCGCCGAATTAGTATCTTCATCTTAATATGAAGCTAGTATTAACTAACAACAACTACCTGAAGGGGCCACAGCTAAGTGAAGGCATTAATCACGCGAAAATTAGGTATGACCAGCATCATCGACGAAAAGGGTGCGGCCGTGCCTGTGACGCTACTTTCTGCCAGTCCCAACGTAGTTACCCAACTTAAAGTTACAGATACAGACGGCTACCAGGCCGTGCAACTTGGTTTCGAAGATAACAAACGACCAGCTAAACCCCAAGCTGGTCATTTTAAACCCTCAAAAGCCTCACCGAAGATTATTCGCGAATTTCGCATCGAGGGCGAAGAAATAAACCTAAACATCGGCGACCAATTGGCCGCCGATTCTTTTGAAATCGGGGACGTTGTAAAAGCCACTGGCCTTAGCAAGGGCAAAGGTTTTGCCGGAACTATCAAACGTCATAACTTTCACCGCGGGCGCAAAACTCACGGGGGCGGTAGCTACCGTCGTCCGGGATCGATTGGTTCAATGTATCCACAGCGCATCTTTCCTGGCAAAAAAATGGCTGGTCAAATGGGCCACGTGACGGTTACGACTAAAAATCTCCGAGTCGCTATTATTGACACAGATCTCGGCGTTATCGGCATCGAGGGTGCAGTACCAGGTCCCAAAAAAGGGATTGTCATGATCAGGGGAACAGAAAAATGACAATCCCTTTTCAATTACCAATTATCAATGTTCAATTATCAATCAATGACCAATGTTCAATGATCATTGAAAATTCGATGAAAACTGTAAATTGTAAATTGAAAATTGCATCAGGAGGAGTCTCCTGATGAGTGTGGCTACTTACACCAAAGCCGGCGCCAAGGCTACAACTCCCGCTAAACTCGACAAGGCGGTTTTTGGCGTCAAGGTTGAGAATCACCAACTTCTGAAAGATGCATACCTGGCTTATCTAGCTGGCGGCCGTAGCAACTATGCAAAAACAAAAAAGCGCGGCGAAGTTCGCGGCGGCGGCATCAAGCCGTGGCGCCAAAAAGGTACTGGCCGGGCACGCTTTGGATCGTCCCGCAACCCGATTTGGACAGGCGGAGGCGTGGCTTTTGGCCCAACCGGGAATGAAAACTATAACCGAAAATTTAGCACGGCATCCAAGCGTACGGCTTTGCGTCAGGCGTTAAGTCTAGCGGCTGAGGCGGACAAGCTAAAGGTGATTGAAACCTTTGCCTGCCCTGACGGCAAAGTTAAACCAACACTGAATCTGCTCGGTAAGATCGACGCCAAGGGGTCAGTATTGCTAGTCGTTAGCGAAAAAGACGACTTGGTTGAGCGTGCAACGCGTAACCTACCTAATATCAAGGCAGTTCATGCCAAATACCTGAATGTTTTCGACATATTGAATGCCGACCAGATTATTATCAGCAAGAAAGCTCTTGATGTCGTCCATGAATGGCTAACCCCTTCCGTCAAAGTTTCGAAGGGCAAGGGAGCCAAGAATGTCTAAAACTTTACTCCTAAAACCTCGTTTGAGCGAGAAAGCCTACGGACTTAGTGAACAAGGCAACACTTATGTATTTGACGTGCCAGTCTCCGCCAATAGGCACACCATAGGCGACGCCGTAGCCAGTCAGTACAGTGTTGGAGTGGTGTCTGTGAAGATTGCCAACACGGCACCAAAGCCACTTCGGGTGCAAGCTAAACGAGGTCGCAATATTACTAGTTCACGAGCTGGTGTCCGGAAGGCTTACGTAACTTTGGCTAGTGGCTACAAGCTACCCATCTTTGCCGATGCTGAGAGTGGCGACAAGTCCGATAAGGAGACCAAATAATGCCTCTGCGTGAATACAAGCCAACGAGCCCGGCGCGGCGTGGTATGACGACCCAGGACTTTGACGGCATTTCGACCAAAAAGCCTTTGAAAAGCTTAATAAAGATTAAAAAAGGCTCGGTTGCTCGCAATAACCAGGGCAGAATTACTACTCGCCACCGTGGCGGAGGCGCGCGTCGCTACTACCGAATCCTTAACTTTAAGCTGCCGTCAGGTACTTCAGCTACTGTTGAACAGATAGAATACGATCCGAATCGCAGCGCTCGAATTGCTCTGATTAAGGATCAAGACGGGGAGCACCACTATGTCTTGGCTGCCAAGGGCATGAAACCGGGCAAAAAACTGGTCGTCGAAGAAGAGGCGGCGGTGGAGCGCGGTAACCGCATGCCGCTTAAAAATATCCCTAGCGGCACGCTTATACACGCCGTAGAGCTGCAGCCAGGCCGAGGCGCCCAGCTGGCTCGAACAGCCGGGGCTAGCGCTCAACTAGTTGCCAAAGAAGACGTCTGGGCTCAGGTTCGCCTGCCGAGTGGTGAAATACGGCTGATAAGTGTTGAAGCTATGGCTTCAATTGGGACCGTTGGTAATGAGCAACATCAGAACGTCAAGATTGGCAGCGCTGGTCGTAAACGACGCATGGGCATCCGCCCTAGCGTGCGCGGTGTAGTTATGTCGGCCTCCGATCACCCCCACGGCGGCGGTGACGGCGGTAAACACGGCATGGCCCGCCCGCCGTCGTCTCCGTGGGGACAAAAAACCCTGGGATATAAGACCCGGCGCCGTAAAGCGACTAGCAAGTTCATCATTAGAGGTCGCCATCAGGCGAAGAGGAAATAAGTAAATGAGTCGTTCACTAAAAAAAGGACCGTATATCGACCCTAAGCTAGCTAAGAAAGTGGCCGCGCTAGGTCCAGAAGACCGCACCGTCATTAAAACTTGGGCGCGGGCCTGCACGATTTCCCCGGAATTTGTTGGACGCACCATAGCCGTCCATAACGGCAAAGTGCACGTACCAGTTTTTATCACCGAAAATATGGTTGGTCATAAACTTGGCGAATTTTCACCGACACGTAAATTCCGCGGCCACGGTGGTAAGTTGGCCAAAAGCCAAGACTCGGGAGTACCCAAGGAATAGTTATGGCAGTTAAAGCGGTGTATAACGGTGTTAGGATAAGTCCGCGGAAAGTCGACATCGTCGCAGCCTTGGTCCGTGGTCGCAGCGTAGCCGATGCGATCACAATCCTCGACCACACTCCGCGCCGGGCAGCCATCGCCGTTAAAAAAGCCGTCGTCTCTGCCGGAGCCAATGCCGAACACAACCATAACTATAAGCCTGACAGCCTATATATATCGGAAATAAGCGTTACAGCCGGCGTCCGCTACAAACGCTTTCGCGCGGCGGCCCGAGGTCGAGCTTTGCCATATGCGCGTCAAACTAGTCAAATCAGAGTCTTGGTTGACGGCGAGAAGCGCCTAGCTAAGAAGCCTGCGATCAAGGTCGCTAAGGAGACCGTCTAATGGGCCAAAAAGTGAATCCAATTAGTATGCGGCTGCAGGTCAACAAAGATTGGCGTAGCAAGTGGTTTGCTAATAAAAAAGAGTACGCACTGTATCTCAAGCAGGACCTAGCAGCACG
>JBBTWK010000033.1:0-6864 GCA_038062805.1 Patescibacteria group bacterium | reverse complement strand
AATAGACTCACAAAATGACCAACCTACCTGACGCTAAAAAAATTAGCCAGATTATTAATTCGGCTACTACGATTGTGGTGGTCCAGGCCGATAATCCCGATATCGATAGTCTGGCTAGTTCGCTGACACTCGAAGCGATTCTAGAAAGCCAGGGCAAAAAAGTTGCCCTTTACTGCGGCGTTAACTTACCGAGTTATCTGCATTATCTACCCGGCTGGGACAGAGTATCGAGCGATATGCCAAAGCAATTCGATGCTTCAATTATTGTTGATACGAGTAGCGACAGTTTACTTGAACAGCTCGGAAAATCCGGAGCCAAGGCCTGGTTAGCTGCCAAGCCGACGATTATTTTAGATCATCACAGCACGGACGCTACTATCAGTTTCGCCAGTGCTGTTTGCAATTATCCAGCCGTCGCTACAGCCGAAATCATCTACGAACTAGCTACTGCGTATAAATGGCCACTCGAAAAAGAGACAAAGCAGCTACTAGCTATGGGGATTTTGAGTGACAGCCTGGGACTAATGAGCCAATCAACAACCGCTAGGTCAATCCATATCATTGGCGAGCTGGTTGAGGGCGGAGTTAATTTAGCCCAGCTAGAGAGCCTGCGCCGCGAAACGCTGCGCCGCGATTCGGAGCTTATCCACTATAAAGGCCGCTTGCTGCAGAGGGTGGAATTTCAGGCTGATAGCCGAATCGCCATAGTGGCCATTCCCTGGGAAGAGATTGAGAAATATAGTCCCAGTTATAATCCCTCAATGCTAGTGATCGACGATATGCGCCTGGCCAAAGACACAGACGTAGCTATTGCCTTTAAGCTGTACAAAGACGGTAAAATAACGGCCAAAATTCGCTGCAACTATGGCTTTGCAATTGCCGACAAACTAGCCGAGTACTTTGGCGGCGGCGGACATCCGCTAGCCAGCGGTTTTAAAGTAACGGATGGCCGCAGCTACGAAAATATTAAAAACGAAACGGTTGAAATTGCCGCTAAACTCTTAGATGACGTTGAACTGGAAAAAGCCGATGAAACTTTATAATACGCTCTCGCGACAAGTTGAGCCGTTCAAGCCAATCAAAGGCGGTAAGGTTAAGCTCTACACCTGCGGCCCAACTGTTTATGACTACCAGACAATTGGCAATTTACGGACTTACATTTTATATGACACGCTAAGCCGAGTTCTAACAGCTGGTAAGTATAGCGTAGACCACGTCATGAATATTACCGATGTCGGCCATTTAACTAGCGACGCGGACGCCGGCGAAGATAAACTAGAGAAGGGCGCCAAACGAACAGGCAAAACTGTCTGGGAAGTAGCTGGCCAATATACCATTGTTTTTAACGATGATCTAAAAAAACTTAATATAACCGCGCCAAAAATAGTCCGGGCTACAGACTTTATAAAGCAGCAGGTAGCCATGACCCAAACTTTAATTGATAAGGGCTATGGCTACCAAACTGAGCAGGCGATTTATTTTGATGTTAGTAAATTACCTAGCTATGGAGAATTAACGCGGCAGAAACTATCCGATAAGGAAGTTGGTGCACGCAGTGAAGTAGTAACCGATAAATCTAAGCGCAGTCCCCAGGATTTCGCACTTTGGTTCTTCGCCATTGGACGTTTTACCGACCACGAAATGAAATGGCCAAGCCCCTGGGGGGAGGGTTTCCCGGGTTGGCACCTGGAATGCTCGGCCATAATCCACGCTACGCTGGGCGATCCGATCGATATTCACGCTGGTGGCGTTGATCTAATCGGGACTCACCACACTAATGAAATGGCCCAAACGGAGGCTGCCTTTGGCCACAAATTGGCAAACTACTGGCTACATGGAGAACATCTCTTGGTCGACGGGCAGCGGATGGCTAAAAGCCTCGGAAATTTCTATACTTTGGGCGATGTTATAAAAAGAAATTATGATCCGCTGGCACTACGCTTACTATATCTACAGGCACATTACAGATCTCAAATGAATTTTACGTGGGAAGCTCTAGATGGAGCCCAAGCATTCCTAAATCGACTTCATGCTTGGGCTGACTTGCAGTTCCAGCCGAATCTAGGGCACAAAAAAAACGCTGGCAGTACTTATCCACTGTCCCTAGATAAAATTAAACAAGCGCTTAACGATGATCTAAATACAGGCCGGGCTCTGGCTGTGTTATCTAGATTGGTTAATACTGCCGAACAAGAAGGGGTCGATCTCGAGAAATTAAGGCCTCTGCTGGAACAACTAGATCAACTATTGGGGCTTGGGCTATGCGGTAGGGAAGGTATAGGTGGTGAAGCTAAGTCTTTAATCGTCGCGCGCGAACAAGCCCGCAAAAGCGGCAACTGGACAAAGGCCGACAAATTACGTGTCCAGCTCGCTGAACTAAGTATTGAAGTTAACGATACGCCCCATGGCCCGGTCTGGGCTAGGACAAAGTAGACGGAGTCGTTTTTATACCGCGAGCGGAGAACTGGTCTTCAAGGATGATTTTGATAGTAGCGGCCGCCGGGATGGCAATGATGGCTCCTAGTATGCCGCCAAAACCAATACCGATAAGCGCCGCAATAAATACTAGTAACGGTGACAGCTCAGTGAGCCGGGACTGGATATACGGCTGGAATGTATGGTTTTCTATAAAGAAATAAATTATAAAATAAATTGCCATAACAATGCCCAGTGCGACAGAACTCAGTAGGCTAACAAGCACCACCACTACGGCGGCGATCGGGTTTCCAAACAGCGGGATGATACCAAAAACAGCCACGATGCCGGCTAGCGCCACGGCGTTAACACTGACATCCATTACCTGGCTAGCGATTCCTAGTGACAAAAACGCAAATACACCGGCCACAACCGCCAAAATGACTTGCCCGTTGACGAAACCACTAACCGCTTTGTACATGCGGTTGAGTATTCGACCTTGGCGGTCGCGCTGCCTATCGGGCAGTGATTTTAGGTAAAGCCTAACCCACATCGGTCCTTCGACCAACATCATAAAAGTCAGGACCAAAACCACGAAAAATGACGCTATCGCTTCAACCACCCGCTTACCGGTATCAAAAATGGTAGCTCCAAAGTTTCCGTAATTAGACGTAAAATCCTTAGCGGCTTGGTTCAATTTATCGTCTAGGTTGTAGCGCTTAGCAGCAGTCGCCAAAGATGAGTCCTGTTTTTGAAAATTTTCGACTGTGGCGGGGGCGTCCTTAATAAAATCGCGGGTTTGGTACACCAGCGGTGGGATGACCAGGGCAAAAAATCCAATTAAAAATGCCACTACCAGCAAGTAGGCGACTGCTGTGGCGCGGACACGGCTATCAATGTGCAACCGCCGGCGTATCCAACCGACCACCGGGTTGAGTGCCAAGGCTAAAAATATAGCGGCAAAAATCAGGGTCAGAACATGTGAGACTTGGCCAATAAAACGGTAGGCTAGTACAGCCGCTAGGACCCACAAGATAGTGCGAACGATGGTGCGGTTAGAAATATTAACTGTAGTCTTGCGAGATTCCATTGGTTCAATTATCTATTGTTTGCCGACGTTTAGCAATTGCCTGCAGGTAAATTTCTAGTATTTTAGGACCGACAACTTCAATGTCGTAGCGCTTGACATGCTCTTGCTGCCAACTATGGATATCCTGGACAAGTTCAGTGTTGGTCATGAATTTTTCCAGCTGCTCGGCAAATAGAAGACTATCGCTTGGCTCCACCAGGGTTTCTGGTCGTTCCCCAAGGACGCTGGCATATCCGGGGTTATTACCGCCAATCACAACCCCCGCACCGGCGGCCATAGCTTCAATCAAGACTATGCCAAAACTTTCACCACTAAGTGCTGGGAAACAAGCAATCTGGGCGCTAGCAAGCAAGTCAGGCTTGTCTGCTTCACTTATAAAGCCAAGGAACTTTACGGATGATTCTATTTTTTCCTCTTTAACGATTGCCTCCAGTTTAGCGCGCTGCGGCCCATCACCGGCGATACTCAGCTTAGCCGACGGCACTTTCGTTCTCAACAGCGCAAAAGCTTGCAGTAACTCCTCGCAACCTTTACGTTTGACCAGCCGGCCCAAAAAAACAATGTGGTTTGGGCGGGGTTGTACTTTAGTTTGCATGAATTTGTCTAGCTCTACGACATTGGATGACACCTCGCTGTTAATACCAAGACTTTGACGAGCAAAGTCTGCCGCTGGCTGGCTGACGCTGGCAATGCGACTGAAACGTCTAAGGGTGTGCAGATAAAATAAACGCAGTAGCTTGGAACCTAAACGAACCAGGACATTGGTTGGAAGGATGTGGAAGGTACCAACGACCGTAGTTTCGGGGTTCGCCGCGGCAATAATTCGACCAGCCATAAATGGCGAATACGGAACCTGGACGTGCAATATATCCGGGCGTTCTTTTTGCAGAACCTGTTTTATGCGACGGCGGCTGGCAGGCAAGGGAGTGCCTACAAAGTTGCCATTAAAAATAACCTTTTGATTTTTAGACAGACTGTAAATAGGACCGCCAGCCCACTGTCTCAGATTCGTTTCCCCAACCATGTAAAAAACGTGGTGCCCCTGGCTACTTAGCCACTGGCCCAGGTTTTTTACATACTGGGCGACACCGTCAGTTTTATCCAGGCTGTCGTCGTAGAGAAAGCCGACGCTTAGTCTTCCAGAAGCCCTTTTCATTTTTAGCGTTACCTCCGTTTAGGTGTTGCTGCACCCGCCAGCGTGCCAGCGCATCTTTATAAGCTGCCTCATATTGGTCGACAATTTTTCGGTAATCATATTTTTTAACTTCGCCCAACGCCCAATGCCTGAACGACTTTGCTAGTTCTTCATCGGTCAAAAATACACCAAGGCGATTAGCGAAATCACCCGTGGCTTTGGGGTCAACCAGTCCAAGCCGGCCGTGGCCGGATAAAACATTGATGTAGCCCAGATTGTTACCACCAATTACGGGCGTTCCCATAGCCATTGCTTCGATGAGTACTATGCCAAAACTTTCGCCAAAAAGGGCCGGGCTACAGACTAAGTCGGCGTTGCCCATCAGCCGACGTTTTTCTTCATCATCGACATAACCGGTGAAGTGGACATTTCTGAGCTTTGTTGATCTGACCTGTTCTTCCAGGCTGTCTAACTGTCCCCCCTCGCCGGCAATAATCAAATAAGTGTTTGGCATCTTGGCTGCCAGGAGGACATAAGCTTTAATTAGCCATTCCACGCCTTTACGCTTTTCCAGTCGGCCGACGAAAACAATTGTTTTTGTGCCGGGCCCATTTAGGGGCAGCTTTTTTTTGACAGGTTTATATATATCGAGGTCTATGCCATTTGGGATATAGCGAATGTTGGCTGCTTGCTCTTTTTCGGCTTTTTTACTGGCCTTACTTATCAGTAGGCCGGCCGGAGCCGGCGAAACGGCTGTAATGACGTGCATCTTATTGCCGATGCCGCGGCCGTAGCGAATAAACATGTTGACCCACGATTTAGCCGCTACGCTGTCAACTAAATTCGCATGGAAAGTACCAACGTGGGCAGCAGTTGAGTAGCCAAGCATTTGCCAAGCCAGCATTGGCGCCCAAGGTTCGTGAAAATTTATAACGTCAAATTTCTCTTTTTTCAGAACGGCTTCAATTTCGCTGCCGCCAAATTCCATACCCCAGTTGCCGACTGTACCAAAACCGCCGTTAAATGTCCGCGACGTGCCTAGCAAAATATAATCCTCTGGGATTCTTCCCTTAAAGCCGGCTGGTTTAGGCGTGATGATTTTCACGACGTGGCCTTTTTTAACCAAACCGTCGTGTAGGTGAATGATTACCTGGTGCACGCCACCAGCACGCTCGAACATGTTATATGGACAAACAAGGGCTATTTTCATCCCACGACCCCTCGTAGGTCATTTACCATTTTCTATTTACCATTTTCCCTACATTCACCATTAACCATTTCCCATCGACCATGGATTACGGTAAAAGGATAACGTATGGTGAACGGTGAAAGGTGAACAGTGAATGATAATGGCGTAGTCATAGCTTTATAGATTAACTATATCTTAGCTTATCTTGTTCATTACACGAATAAACTCTTTAGGCACAAAAAAGGCGGCCTCTTTGGCGGTGGCGATGATAGACGGCGCGTGGGTCGGTGTTTTGATTTTCCCATGGATGAAATCCGAGTAAATCATGCGCATATGCCGCTCGACCGATAGGTTATTAAAATAATGGTCATTGACGACCCCGGCGTGGTAGACCGGCAAGGCAATATGACCAGTCTCGGGCAGTTTTAAGGTAAACATCGTAAGCGCCGTAGCCATATAGGTCCGGGGGTCGTTGTGGCGCCACAAGCTAACTTCCATTTCGATAGCCCGCTTCAACTCTTCGTCCTTCATGCCCCTGAATTTCTGCTTGGCGTTAAACATATGCCGATAGATGTATCTGATGTAAATAGGGCGCAGGATCAGGCGTTTATAAAACGCAGCTGGCAGCCGGCGGGAGAAAAATGCCGCAGCTAGGCGGTATATCCAGTAGCGCTTTTTAGAAAAAGTAAAGTCATCTTTGTGGGTAAAGCCGGCAATGCTAATAACCATCTGTACCCGTTTAGAAAGTTCGGGGTACTTTTGCAGCATCCTGGTAATCATAGGAATACCCAGGCTATACCCGGCAATTATGAATTTTTTGTTGCGGAAGCGTAATTTTACAAACGCGGCCAGATAATCGGCATAATTATCCAGGTTGGCCTTTTCACCGATTTTATAAAAGGCTTGCATGCCGCCAAAACCAGGCAGATCTGGCACGGTAACGCCAGCGTATTTGCTCATTAGCTCGGCCACTCCCCAGTAGCGCTCTAAACTGGCGTGGTGGCCGTAAATGAACAAAATCACCCGCTTCTTGTT
>JBBTWK010000032.1:0-3527 GCA_038062805.1 Patescibacteria group bacterium | reverse complement strand
GGATAACGTTCAGTGCGAACCGACCTGCAAACTAGTTGTTAAAGTCCACCGTCAAGCTGAAATCAGCCCCTCGTCGGAACCGACGTGCCGGCTTCCGTAAGTCAGTGTAACTAACTTACTTCCAGCCTCAGGTCGTTTCCTCCTCTTCAATTTTGCAAGAGTCTGCTACGCACGACCTTACAAAATTGGGAAGACCATATTGCGTCAGATCCAAAGAGCGGGTGAATTCATAAACTCAAGGTACAGTAGCATTATAACAGGTTTGATACACTTTGACAATGAGTGCTTATGCTTGTCTTATTAGAGGGCTTTTAGGAGGTGGGAGACGACACGGTCAAAGGCTTGGATTTCCTTCGTATTAAGTAGTTTGAGTAATTCCTTGTGCTGGGAGGCTAAGATTTTTTCGGCTTTATCAAAGGCTTTTTGACCCTTTGGCGTTAGCTGAGTTTCGTGCAGACGCTTATCTTTTTTATTGCGGCTGATGCTGACTAGCCCCTTCTTTTTGAGAAGCTGCAGTTGACGACTGACATTAGCTTCGGTCTGGTAGAGTTTTACGGCAATGGCGCGCTGGCTCAGCGGCACCGAGCGGTGCAGGGCTTGCATTATCTGGACTTGGCCAAAACCTACCCCGACAGAGTCGCGCAAAAGCAAATCTGATTTATGTTGTAAAATAAACTCAAGACGGTGCAGGGAAGTGAGGGGGTTATATGGGCCGCGTTTATTAATACTCATGCATCCAGCTTACGTTAAAAATGCTTAACAAGTCAAGCATTTTTAAACAGAGCAGGGGAGTACGCTCGTACTTTATATGAAACAGGTCGCTCCGCGCCGGGGGCCCTTTGCCAGAGGCGGCGATAGTCCACTTGGGCTGCACTCAGCAAACCTAGCCTGTTTTATACCAGGTGCTCGCTCCACAATCTACTCAGCTCATACCATTGATCTAGGGAGAGTTCTTGGGCGCGGGCGTTAGGGCTGACGCCGGCCTTTTTAAGAAGGTCGTTGGCTTGGTCTTTTGATATGTTTAAGCCGCCTGAAAAACTGGTGCGGAGCTTTTTGCGGCGCTGCGAAAAACCAGCTTTAACCAGCTGAAAGAACTTCTGAGCGTCTAGATTTTCAAACAGTGGCTTTTTGTGTCTTTTTAGGATGACGACCTGCGAGTCAACTTTGGGCGGTGGTTCAAATAATTTTGCCGGTACCACTTGACCCAACTCGGGCTGGTAATAAAGCTGAACGCTAACGGCCAACAAACTCATCTGCCCCGACCCGGCTGCTATTCGCTCGGCAACTTCTTTTTGAACCAGCAAAACCATTATGGTCGGCGGATTGGTCGATTCGGATAGAACGCGCAGTAAATTACTGGTCAAGTAATAAGGAATGTTGGCCACAACCTTATAGCCAACTGGTAGTTGATTTAAATCAAACTGCAAAATATCCCCCTGCACAACCTCCAATTTTTGAGAAATGTGAGAGGTTGCACCTCTCACATTTGTTGATAGATTTTTGGCTAGGGCTTGGTCTTTTTCGACAGCGATAACTTTGGCGCCGCGGTCTAGTAGTTTGGCTGTGAGCGTCCCAGTTCCAGGCCCAATTTCCAAAATAGTATCATCTACCGAAATGTCTGCGGCGTCGGCAATATAATTTAGGGTAGCTTCGTCGTGCAACCAGTGCTGCCCCAAAGATTTTTTTGGTACGTTCATATTTTTACCAATAATGCCGAGATAGCCAAAAATTGTAGGCTCCACCCCAACCACCGTACCTAGTCTGAGCATAGCCGCTGCACCAGCGCAGTTGGGTGACAGGGTTGGAAGCCCAGTCGCTGCCAGCTGATGCCATTTTGCTGCCCGGCAAGGATTGGCATAGGCCGTAGGCACCAGAGGCGTTTTGGGCAGTGACACGCCAGTTAGATTCGCGGCTAATAATGTAGTTAGCGTAGGCATAGTCGCCGGCGCTGATGCCAGCGGCGGCCATGATAGAAGTTTTATCGCCGGCAATAGCGATGGTGCTGCCTCGAGCGGTAATTTGCGGCACCGGAGCTTGGAGGATGATTTCCTGTAAAATCTGGCGTGAGATTTCTTTGCCGGATGAATCGGTTTGGAGAATATAAGTCAATAATTTCTTGCCCGGAGCACCGGTTTGGCGAACAACCGTGGTACCAAAGCTCAAGGACGGGTCGTTTATAACTTGCTCAGGTGTCGGGATAGGCGCTTCGGCAGTGACGACTTTGGCGTCCTTGCGCAGTACAAACACCGGCAGATTAGGCGTGATGGGCGTATTTTGGTCTGGCTGGACTGATTCACCATCTGATAATTCAATCTGTTTTTCAGCCAGCAGTTCTTTAACGGTCTTGGCCTGGGTGTAGGCAGTTAGATGGGCGCCATAGAGGTTCAGCGCCACAGGTGTGGCACGGCCGACGACTACTTTTTCGCCGATAACATTTTCGATCACTGCCCCTTGGACAAAGCTAGCGCGGTCTTCTGCCTGCAAGGATAGCCCGGCATTTTGAGCCACCACCCGTGGGCTCTTTTGAGCCGTCAGCGTGACAATCTTATTGCCGTTATCCACCACTGTTACGGGGCGAGCGCGGTAGATATTAACCCGGAAATTATCTTCAGGAATCGGCGTATCCAGGCTTGGTTCGACAACATCTTCTGGGATTAGATGGAGCGGTAATTTGGCTACCATATCACCAACGGTCTTGGCCTTGGTATCAATAACCTTACGATCTTTGCCTTCAAACAGAAAAACCACGTGGGCATCACTGGGCCGTAGCGGCAAGCCGTTACCGCCCAGTAAAACTGCGCCAACAATCACAAATCCCAGAATCAGACCAAAAATCGGCACGATATAGGGTCGCTGTTTGATATGGCGTTTGCCGCCTTCGTGGGCCGAGTGGTAATGTTTGGAAATCTTCCTGCGCAGCAGCTTCATCCCGAGCCCTCATTGAGGGTAATGAACGAATGGACAAATGGACGAATGAACAATGAATAGCCAATGAAATAATGATTTAATGCATTGCTGCATTGATTATTGCTGCATTCATTGAACATTGAACATTGAACATTGATCATTTTGGTTTACCCATTATAGCTTCTCAAGGGGTGCGAAAGCGATGTTGAGGCGCTTGGTACCTTTGCCTTTAAAATATATAGTGGCGGTTTCTCCCTCTAGTTCCAAGACTGTGCCGGTGCCAAAAAGCTGGTGCTGCACACCGTCGCCTTCGGCTAGTTCTAGCACGTAGTGCGGTTCATCGCGGGTGATGGCAGCGCCAATTTCTAACCCCGGTGCTGCTAGTGTAACGGCCTCGATATCGGCCAAAAAGCGACTTGGCAGGTTGCCGCCGCGGCCGCCATATAACGTTCGGCTTATGGCATAGGTTAGCAAAAGCTCTTCTTTGGCCCGCGTCATACCGACATACATTAACCTCCGCTCTTCTTCCAGTTCCATCGCGTCATAAAGCGCCCGGCTATGTGGCAGGACGTTTTCTTCCAAGCCGGTGATAAACACCACCGGAAACTCCAGCCCCTTGG
>JBBTWK010000031.1:0-8048 GCA_038062805.1 Patescibacteria group bacterium | reverse complement strand
TATCCAAATCGACCAGTTTTACCGGATTATTATTATCCGCAATGATTTTGACAATAAAGACGATAAGACGTTCGTTGTATTTATAAACCCCGAAATCGTTAAGCGGGAAGGCGTGGTCCAGGAAGATTACGAAGGTTGTCTGAGCGTCAAAGATATTTACGGCAAAGTCCCCCGGCATAGCAAAATTCGAATGAAAGCGCTGGACGAACAAGGCCGAGAGGTGCGGGTGCGGGCTGAGGGCTTTTTGGCCCGGGTTATCCAGCACGAGATTGACCACCTGAAAGGTAAGTTGTTCGTAGACGGTCTGGAAGATAACGCCGAAGCATTTTACAAACTGGCAGCAGATGGCAAATTAACCCATTTAGACTATGAAGAAGTCCAAAAAGCTGGTATTTTTCGGTAGCGGTCCAGTAGCTGCTGCCAGCCTGCGCCTACTGACGCAGGATTTTACTGTTGAATCAGTGGTCACCAAGCCCCGGGCGCCCGGCCACCGCGGCGAAGTACCAGTTCTGGCCGCCGCCCAGGAGTTGGGGTTGCCGATTTTTACTGCCGCTAACAGACAAGAACTGGATCAGCTATTTGATACTAATCCCGTAAGCAGCCAGCTGGCCATTTTAATAGACTTCGGCATCATCGTCTCGCAAAAGGTGATTGACTATTTCTCGCTCGGCATTATAAATAGTCATTTTTCGTTATTGCCGCAGTGGCGCGGCGCTGATCCAATTACTTTTGCAGTGCTTAGCGGCCAACCCAAAACCGGCGTCAGCTTGATGTTATTAGTTGAAGCTATGGACGCGGGACCTTTGCTGGCAGCTGGCGAGTATGAAATGGCACCAGATATCACAACACCGAAATTAACAGATGGACTTATCAAACTTAGCCATGCCCTGCTCAAGAAGACCGTGCCTAAATATATTGCTGGAGAGCTCCAGCCCGTACCTCAAACTACCACTAAACAGCCAGTTTCTTATTCGCGTAAGCTAGTCAAGGCCGACGGAATAGTCGATTGGAGCAGATCTGCCAAGGAAATTGAGCGCCAAGTCCGCGCCTACCTGAATTGGCCCAAAAGCCAAGCTAGAATTTTCGATAATGATGTAATTATTACAAAGGTACGCGTCACCAAGAGTCAGAATGACGGTGATTTAGTCATGCAAACGAGTGACGGGTGGCTGGAAATCCAGCAGTTAATCGCCCCGTCCGGGAAAACCATATCTGGTGCGGATTTTTTGAGGGGCTATTCCTCCAGAAAATAGCCCGACAAAATGTATTCCATTTTGCCGGCGCGATAAGAAACCGCGAAGGGGTGTCTTATAAGGCGAAGCGTAAGCGCAGCCGCAATAGCCCCCAGCGGCCGGACTATGAGCGGCGCAGATTTTAGGCGGGGCTACTACCGCCCATCTCGGCCATAGTAGCCTCTACTATCGCCGGAGCCTGGTCTTTAATTTCGGTTTTTAGGTTTTCTAGCTCGTCGGCAACTACTTGTTTGTAGTTGGGAAAATTGGTTTCCAGCCACTTAAGGGCCCCGGCTTCGTCATTGCTGTCTATATATTTCTCGAATTCATCCAGTTGGGCGTCTGTCATCTGTTCGGCCAGCTTCATGCCAACCCGAAGCTCTAGCGTTTCATAAATATGCGCCAGCATTTTATTCTTTTCGGCCGGCGGCAGGCTGCCAAGCCCTAGTTGCTGCAGTAAATTATCATCAAGCTGAAACATATCTATAGCTTACGCGTCTTAGACTGGCGAGTAAATAGTTCTAGGCGGTCGCCTTCGGCAATATCGAGTTTGGCCTCAGTCTTAAAGCTCAAACCGCACATTTCGCCAGTTTGGACCTCCGTAACATCGGTCGGCCCGCGCTTGAGGTTTACGACTTCCAGTTCATCGGCCAGCACTTCCTTGCCCCGCTTCAGCCGAGCCAGTGACGGTATGGACAATTTACCTTTGGTGACTTCGCCGCCGCAAATAACTTCGGTTTTAGTAATCTTAAAGATGCCTTTAACGATTAATTCACCCAGGCTAGTTTCAATAACTTCGGGCACCAGTAAGGTTTCCAGTTCCTTTTTAACGTCGTCGATAAGTTCGTAAATCACGCTGTATAAGCGAATCGAAACATGGTCGCGGGCCGCCAGTTGCTTGAGGCTGGCGGGCAAACTGGTATGAAAACCGTAGATAATAGCACCGCTGGTAGCAGCAGCATGAACATCGTTTTCACTAATAACTCCAACGCCCGAACTAACAAGCCGCACCGCAACCTCTTCCGTACCCAGCCCCCGAAGACTATCAACAACTGAGGTCAGCGAGCCCTGCACATCGGCTTTGACGATAATATTGAGTTCGTTTAACATACTTACTCGGCTGATAATTCGGAGTAGTTCGCTACCGCTAGTGGTTACCGAACTGCCCTCCCCCTTTTTAATTTGATTTTGCTCGGTAGCTTTGTCGCGAGCTTGTTTTTCACTGCCGACAACAAAAAATTCTTCACCAAAATCTGGCAGCTCTTTTAATCCGGTGATAATGACTGGCATTGACGGACCGGCCGAGCTTAAAACTTCGCCGGTAGTAGTTTCTAAATTACGTACTTTAGCGTAAGTACCGCCGGCCACTACGAAATCGCCGATAGATAGCGTGCCTTGCTCAACTAAGGCTACTGCCACCCGTCCGCGGCCGGTTTCCATATGCGATTCAATAATAATCCCCTGGGCTGGGCCCTCTAGGTCAGCTTTAAGCTCCTCAACATCGGCTACTAAAATGATCATATCCAGTAGTTCCGGCAAACCTTCTTTAGTTTTGGCTGAAACAGGCAGAATAATCGTCTCGCCACCCCAGTCTTCGGGCATCAATTCATTTTCCGATAATTGTTGTTTCAGGCGGTTAATATCAGCACCGGTTTTATCCATTTTATTGGCCGCCACAATTATCTTGACGCCAGCGTTTTTAGCAAAGCGTATAGCCTCGATAGTTTGGGGTTTGACGCCTTCGTCGGCTGCCACTACTAGTACCACCAGGTCGGTCAGGCGGGCGCCGTGTTCACGTAGGGCAGCAAAAGCCTCATGCCCAGGCGTATCAATAAAGGTTAGGGGTCGGCCACTATGTACGATTTGGTAGGCGCTGAGGTGTTGCGTGATACCGCCGGCTTCGCCCTTGGCGACTTCGGCCTGGCGGATAGCGTCTAACAGACTGGTTTTACCGTGATCGACGTGCCCCATAACCGCCACAACTGGCGGCCGAAGGGTTGCATCTTTGCTCATCTCGCGCTTTGGACGGGCGGTTGGCGAGGCGCGTTCTTTTTTGACCAGCTCGACATCGATATCCAGCTCGCCGACAATAATCTGGGCTGTATCGAAATCAATTTTCTCATTGATGGTGGCCATAACACCGTTTTTAAAGAGTTCGGCTATTAGCTTAGAAACGGGCAGGTCAAGGAGACTGGCCAGTGCGCCGACAGTGATATGTTCGTCAATTTCGATGATTTTTGCCATTTCATTTCTTTACGTCTTTAAGTGATAGGGCGATTTTTCTATTCTCTTTGTCGATTTCCAGCACCTTGAACTTTTTCTTTTCGTTGAGTTTAAAGAGTTTCTCGGGGTCAATGCTTTCATCATCGCTCATTTCCGATACGTGCACTAGGGCCTCGACTGCTGGTGACAACTGGACGAAGGCGCCAAACGGTGTGATACGGGTAATCTTACCCTCGACCTGGTCACCGCTGGCAAACTGTTTGACTTCGGCCATCCATGGGTCTTCACTCATCTGCTTGATAGATAGGCTCAGTCGGTCTTTGTCGATGGCAATAATTTTGGCTTTGACCACCTCGCCAACTTTGACATATTTTTTCGGATCTTCGACCCGTTCCCAGGAAATTTCACTAATATGCACCAGGCCCTCGATACCATTGACGTTAACAAAGGCGCCAAAATCAATTACACCGGTTACTACGCCCTCAACCACGTCGCCGACTTTTAGATCGGCCAATCGCGACTGCATATCGTCGCGTACGGCTTCTTTTTCGGAGAAAATTAACTTGTTATCTTTGCGGTTAACGTCCAAAATGCGCACCCGCAGGGTTTTTCCGACTAGACTTGAGAGCTTGGTTAAGATTTCATCTTTATCAGCGTCAGAAACGCGCGGATAATTTTCGGCTGATAGCTGGCTGACTGGCATAAAACCACGAACGCCCTCCAGCTCTACCAACAAGCCGCCACGGTTAGCACTGTACGGCGAGACCTCGATGATTTCCTGGGCGTCAAAAACCCGTTGCAGTTCGCCCCAGCCGCGATCTTTGCTGGCTCGTTTCATAGAAAGCAGCGCGTAGCCTTCATCTAGCTCTGGATCTACAACGCTGGCAGAAATGGCTTCGCCTTCACTCAAGCTGGTGGCGCCGACTTCGCGTCGAAAAATAACCCCCACCCCGTTGGGGCCTAGGTCGATCCAAACCTCATGCTTTTTGACCGAGCTAACTATGCCTTCTACCACGTCGCCGGCTTTAATTCGGGCAACGTCGGAGCTTTCTAAAAGCTCGTCCATAGTTAAATTTTTCGTAGCCGTCTTGGGCATGAACAATATTCTCCTTTTCCCCGCTCCGGAAGATAGCCCCGAGTGTCGGATTCATTCCGCGCCCGGCGGCGATAAGGAACACACGATGAGGGTTCCTTATATTTTATCGTTAATAAAGCAGATTAATCTATATTGTACAGAGGTGTTAACCCTTTGTCCAGCAAAAGAACAAAGAGCAAAGATCAAAGAACATTGCTGGCTACTACTGTCTTCTGTTCATTGTTCTCTGTTCATTGTTATACTGATCTCATGTATTTAGGGATAGATGTCGGCGCCACTAAAACTTTGCTGGCTGTTTTTGATTCAGAAGGTAAAATCTTAAAGCAGCATAAAGTTCCTACGCCTAAAAAATACCCGGATTTTTTGACCCAGCTTGAAAAAGCTCTTCAAGAGTTCAAGCAGTACCACATAAGCGCCTGTTGCTGTGCCTTGCCAGGCAAAGTTGATCGCCGCCGCGGCGTCGGATTAGTCTTCGGTAACTTAGCTTGGCACCTCGTGCCAATTAAAAATGATCTTGCTGGCTTGCTCGACCACGCTAAAGTATTGGTCGAGAATGATTCGAACCTAGCCGGACTTCATGAAGCTCTGATATTTCATAAAAAGTATAAAAAAGTGCTTTATATAACAGTCGGAACTGGAATTGGCGATGGAATTATCATAAATGGCAAGATTGATCCAGATTTTGCGGACAGCGAATCCGGCCAAATGGTGCTTGATTATGGCGGAAAGCTCACCCGCTGGGAAGATATCGCCTCCGGCCGGGCTCTAGTTGAGCGCTATGGCAAAACCGGCAGTCAAATTGACGATCCCAAAATCTGGCAGCAGTATGCCAAAGACTTAAGCCTTGGACTTGTTGAATTAGTGGCCGCCCTGCAACCGGATGTGATTATTATCGGCGGCAGCATCGGCACGCATTTTAATAAATACGGGCACTTTTTAAGAGCTGAGCTCAAGCGGCACGAAAACCCAATGGTGCCTATGCCGCCGGTTATTGCTGCCAGCAAACCACAGGAGGCTGTAATCTATGGCTGTTACGACTTTATCCAGCACAACTAAAAAGTTTATCAGTAATGTCAGCAAAGACTATCCTGACTTTAAAATCGAGCGGGGGGCTCGTGAACATTGGTCGCCAAAGAGTAGTACCATTACTTTTAATCCGACCCAGACACCGGAACGCATCCGCTTTGGCGTATTGCACGAACTAGCCCACGGCTTGCTGGGCCACACAAACTACCAGAGCGATTTTGAGCTGCTCAAAATGGAGAGTGAAGCTTGGCATCTGGCAGCCCAAATTGGCCTCAAATACGGCGTTACCATTTCTGATGACCACATTCAAAACTGCCTGGATACCTACCGCGATTGGCTGCACCGCCGGAGCCAGTGCCCTACCTGCACCATGCATGTGCTGCAAGACAGCAGTTCAAGTTATAAGTGCTTCAACTGTGGTGCATCTTGGAACGTTAGTAGCGGCCGCTTCGTAAGACCATACCGGCTGACAAAGAACAAGAAACAGTGAACAAAGAACGGCGAACAAAGAACAAGAAACAGAGAACATTGGCCAGAGATGCTTAGTTCATTGATCTTTGATCTTTCTTTCTAAAGTTTTTGTTTTTGTCCAAAGCATTTTAGCCAATTCGTCGCCATTTTCAACAACAGAAAGTGCATCGGAATTAATTAATAAATTTTCAGCGACCGCAAAGCCAATGATGTATTGGCTCTCTTTGAGTGATCCGTACGAAATACGCAAAAATTGAATTTGAGTCTTTAGAGACTGCCGGGCATATCCTTCAACAATATTCAGCGGAACTGATAGTGCAGCACGTCTCAATTGTGAGGTGATTCCATACAGTTCATCTTTGGATAGTTCCAAAGTAAGTTTATATACTTGATGAGCGTATCTATCTGCTTTAGGTAAAAGGATGTCCTTTTCCACATTAACCTTCCGTGAAGTGAACAAAGGGCAGATTTTACTGCCCCATGCTCTTTGTTCTTTGCTCTCTGTTCTTTGCTTTAAGCAGCGACTTTTTTAGAAGCACCGCGGCGGCTAATTCGGCCACCCTTAGCACCAGCCTTACGGGCTAGTTCACGGTTAGCGTAAAAGCCACCGGTGTGGCCCATCTTACCGCCCATCGCGCCGATGCGGGCATAAAAGTCTTTACCGTACTTGTTCTTGTTAGTAGCGGCTGCTTTAGCGCCGCCAGCTGTAGTTCCAGCCATTAGTTTGTTCTCCCTTGATTAATGTTATTTTCGATACAAAAAGAGGGCGTTAAAACCCTCTTGTTTGATCGAAACTACGCTTATGTTATCACTCTATCGCTTACTTGTCAACAAGATATTAATGCTTAAAAATTCCTGACCTGGATAGGAAAAATTTGACATACCCCATACATAATATGTATCATTTATACATGAGTCCCGTTAGATTCCAAAAGACCCACGAATATAACAGGTCAGTTGAATCCCGGTACTCTTTATCAAACGTTAACCAACAAAAGAAGGTTAAGTGGAGTCTAACGGGATGAGCAATAATTCTCGGGCCATAAATATTACATTACCTAGCGATCTGGTAAAGGAAATCGATAAAGCTGCCAAGGGTGAATATGCCAGCCGCAGTGATTTTATTCGCGAATCAGTCGTACGAAGGTTAAAAAACCAGCGTATTGTCGACGAGTGGGGCGACGAGGGCAACTGGGAAACAGTTGTCGATTTTCGAGAAATCAATCCAGAAGGTGTACCTCTTGACGAAGTGATTACAGCCCTAGAGAAGCTGGATAAGACAGATGAACAAAACCGAAAAGCTACTCCAAAAGCTAGATCCTAAAACTCGCGCCAGGGTTGAGCAAGCCCTGCTGCAACTCCACAGAGGTGAGCTCGAAGATCTAAACATTAAGAAAATAAAAGGCTCAGACGATGTTTTCCGTGCCAGAGTTGGAAGTTATCGCATTATCTTCCGACAAGCGAACAAGCAAGTTAGACTCATGGCCGTAACCAAACGGGACGAAAAGACTTATACAACATACTAGGTTTAGGGTTGGGCTGTCGTTTAATTATAAACATAAGCAATATATGCAACGCTTAGTCAATACCTATGCAGTAACACCGATAGACCCTCCCAATTTTACTTTCTGGTGGTAAGATTAAATTAATGTTTTATGTCTACCTCCTGCAAAGTCAGTCAAACCCTAAAAAATTGTATGTTGGCTACACTTCATTCCTTGAAGACCGTCTAGAACAGCACAACACCGCGGAAAGTGGCTACACTTCTAGATTTCAGCCATGGGCGATTATTTACTACGAGGCTTATGGAAAACGAACTGCGGCAATTGAACGCGAGCGCCAATTTAAGCGTCACGCTAATGTTATGATCCGGCTGAAATCTCGTCTGGGTCTACAGTAAAATTGGGAAGGGTTCACTTTGGCAAGTTTATAAAATAAAGATAGCTCCGACCTGCGCTATCTTCTTCTGCAGTAAAATTGGGTGGGTTTCTAGCTACTGG
>JBBTWK010000030.1:0-29268 GCA_038062805.1 Patescibacteria group bacterium | reverse complement strand
ACCGACTAGTCGGCAATATTAGCACCAAGCACGTAGCTTGTACCGTCCCAACATCGTTCACCTTTAGCCGGCCAATGACCTTGCCGCCAATGGATAAGCAGGAGATCCAGGACGCCGTAAAGTTGGAAGCCGAACAATACATCCCCATCTCTCTGGAAAATTTATACCTCGATTATGACATTTCGCGCCAGGACCAGGCCGGTCTCGATCTGTTGGTCGTGGCTACGCCCAAGAATATTGTCGACAGCACCATTAAATTTTTAGAGTCGGTGGGCTTTATACCGGTAGCGTTAGAACCCACTATGAATGCTGCGGCTCGGCTTTTTTCTATGGCCGACCTTTCCAGTTCCGAGGCCTCGCTATTAATTGATTTTGGCTCGATGGCTATCGACATTGCGGTCTTTGACCAAAGTATGTTTGTCAACTCTACGATCAGCGGCGGCAGTGACACGCTGACCAATTTGATTGCTAAAAAACTCAACGTCACACCTTCCGAGGCCTACGTCATCAAGAGCCAATATGGCATCGGGCCCGGCGCTAAAACCATGGCCGTTTTGGAAGCCGCCCGCCCAATTTTAGAACCGATGGTTCGCGAAGTCCGTAAAATTATGCGTTACTACGACGAGCGGGCTGCCGAGCGACACCGTAAAATCAGCCAAATTATTACTACCGGCGGCGGAGCCACCATGCGCGGTCTGAATGAATATTTAAGTCGCGAACTGGAGGTACCAACCAGACGGCTAGACCCTTGGCCGAACATCGATTTTGGTGACCTTGCGCCGCCCACTGATCTGGCCAGCTCGATGTATGTCACCGTAGCCGGCGAGGCAATTTTAAGTTCGCAGGAGATATTCTCGTGATAAATCTCTTGCCATCAGATTATGGCGCCAGCCTGCGTTACTCACATCTAAATGTGATCCTACGCCGCTGGCTGGTCGCGGCCCTGCTGGCGTGCGGCGGTTTAGTACTGATCTTGGCCGTTAGCTGGATGTATATCACTCAGCAGAATAAAAATCTGACCAAAAATATTGATTCTGTAAATCAGCAGTTACGGGCGGAAGATTTAGCCGGCACCCAGAAAAAAGCTAGCGATATAACCAGCAATATTAAGATTATTAACCAAGTGCTGTCGCGCGAGATTCGTTTTTCTGGGTTAATTATCCAAATTGGCTCGGTCATGCCGTCTGGTACGGTTCTTTCAGGCCTTACTTTGTCCAAGGTTGATGGCGGGCTAGATCTAAGCGCCAGCGCCCGTGACTATACATCGTCTGCCCAAATCGCCGTCAACTTAAGCGACCCTAACAACAAAATTTTCGACAAAGTCGACATAATCAACATCAATTGCTCCTCGACTTCCGGCAGTGCATACCCCTGCAGTGCCACCTTTAGAGCCCTGTTTAGTAAGTCCACCAAGGGCCAATTCTTAAATGTCCCAGGAGCCAAGCAATGAAATTGCAGTTTACAGTTCACAATTCACCGTTCACAGTGCGTTATCGGTTAACCATTATCCGTGAACAATGGTTAATGGTTAATGGTCAATGTATGGTAAATAGTAAATGGCCAATGGTTAATGGCTCCGGAGGAGTATTATGAGCCAGAGCCGCATGCGATTAGTTCTACTCTGTATGCTGGCTGGTGCCGGCTTGGTCTTCTTTATTATTGTTATCGGCGGCCTTAGTTTTTTATCGGCTAAGACCCAGGAACTGATTGAATTAGAACAACGTAGCAGAACCGTTGACGCTCAAAGCTCCAACCTGGCAGCTTCTAAAAAGCAAGTTGAACAATACGCTTATTTTAACGATATAGCTAAAACTGTTCTGCCTAGCGATAAAGACCAAGCCCAGGCCGTACTAGATATCTTCAGTTTGGCCGATCAATCAGGCATTGCGATTGCTTCTGTCACCTTTCCGGCCAGCAGTTTGGGCACCAAAGCCACTGCACCCGCCTCCAATAACGCTGCCACGGCGCCCACTGCCAGTGTTATTTCCCAGGCTAAGCTGGTTGAAGGCATAGCCGGCTTATACTCACTTGAGCTAACCATTTCGCCGCAGACCGGGCCAGGCGTACCAGATGCCAAACAGGTAACATATTCTAAACTGCTTGATTTTCTGGGCCGTATCGAGCACAACCGTCGTACTGCCCAAATCACCCAGGTTAACATCCAGCCGCAAGGCAGCGACAGCGGCCCTACCCAGTTTATTAACTTTACGATGACGATTAATATCTTTATGAAGCCATGAGTAAAAATTTAAATTTTAATTTGAAAACACTGCAAGCGAAATTTAACGAACTTCTGCCGATTCTGGCTAAGCACGCCGTCTTTATTGCTCTAATGATCGTTCTAGTAACTTATCTTTTTGTCGTTTGGCGCATTAGCCAGCTGGCTAGGGCCGAACTGCCAGCCGGGGCAGATGATGCTGCTACGTCGGCCATCCCCAAAGTCGACAAAAACGCCATTGAACAAATACAGGCATTGGAGCAAAGCAGTACCGAAGTCAAAAGTTTATTCGATTCCGCCCGGAAAAACCCCTTCAGCGAATAAACAACGCTTGCCCATAATTTTTTCAGACGCTGCCTCACCGTGAGTAGCTGTTGGCGCACCTACGGGTACGACCCGTAGGTCCCCTCAATTGGGTTCTACCTCTTATGCGGGTCGTACCCGTAGGTGAATAAGCTTCACTAAAGCTTCGATGGTCAAGAAAGCTTCGGCGGGCGGACTTAATTCCCCCGCCCCGGCACTATAGTCTTGAAGACTCGAAATAGAGGTATTCCCTCTCTTCTTGCTTCAGGATTTAGTGCGGGGCAGGCAGATGAATTTGCTTTTTGCTGCGCCCGGGAGGTTTTGCCCGCCTAGGCGAAACGGCCAAAAGTATAAATAGTTTGCTACTTTGTGAAAGTAGGTAGTTTTGGTTCTTTTGGAAAAAGAAGTGTTAACTTAACCCCATATCGTGCAGATGATGGGCTAGCTCTGTCTCGTGTTCTTCTTCTAGGGCCCGGGCATAGCGTTGGCGAGCTTCAATAATTTGATCGGCATGTTTAGCCGGGGTTGGGCAGTAAGGAAAAATGAAGTTATCTAGCGTACCGGCAGTCTGGACGACGATTGTGCCGTAATTAAATATAGTTGATAACATACCGCGTTCCTCGGCAGTCACGTCCTCGACGTTTGACATGCTCAGCCGTGATATCTTACGGATAAACAGACTTTTTTGTAAAATCTGGACTAAGCTGCGGTCAGTTACCAACAGCCGGCTCTGACGATAGACATAAGTTGCCACGAAAAGAAATAAAACCAATATCGCCAAGCCAAAAATGATTACGCCAACTAATATTTTATAAGCTTGATTAGACAGCCCATCGAAAAAATCCGGCGCAATTGTTAAGAATAAGCCAAAGACAACCAGCAACCCGACCAACGCTTCAGCATATATGCCAACGATGCCGATGGGATGTTTCCTGACAATCACCACCAGCTGTTCACCTGGTTCCAGCAAGTCTTCGCTGCCTCTAAGTCCTGACGAACGGGTCATGTTAATTGGCGGCATTATCGACGGGGGCAAATGGTCGGGTGGTTGGTGCTTTGGCGGCTGTGAAGCTTGGTTTTCTAGTGGCATAATTTGGCCTATAGTAACTTAGGCTGGGCTTTGCTAGCTTTGGGCGATTTTCCTAGATGCTGCCAAGCACGCTGGGTAACTTTGCGGCCGCGGGGTGTGCGTTCCAGCAGACCAATTTGCATCAGGTAGGGTTCGTAAAAATCTTCAATCGTGCCACGTTCTTCGGCCATTAATGCCGCTAGAGTTTCGACGCCGACCGGCCCGCCACCGTGATGCTCGATGATAACGCCCAGCAAATGTCGATCGGCCGGATCAAGGCCCAGTTTATCGATCTCTAGCAGATCCAGGGCTTTATGGGTTAACGGCTCGTTAATGATGCCATCACCGTTGATGTCGGCGTAATCACGCACCCGCTTCAAAAGGCGGTTGGCAATACGCGGTGTCAGACGGGCCCGTTCGGCTAGCAGCTTAGTTGCTGGTGAATCAATTGGTACGTCCAAAATCTTGGCCGAGCGGTGCAGAATTTTGGCAATTTCTTCGGGGGTATAAAATTCCAGCCGGTGGGTCATACCAAAACGGTCACGCAATGGTGCACCCAAAGCGCCAGCCCGTGTGGTAGCGCCAATAATAGTGAATTTCGGTAGCTCCAGCCGTAGGCTTTTGGCACTTGGGCCTTTGCCTAGCATAATATCGAGCTTGAAATCTTCCATCGCCGGATACAACACTTCTTCGACCGTCCGGTTAAGATGGTGGATTTCATCAATGAATAAAATGTCGCCGTCTTGCAGATTGGTCAGCAAGCTTGCTAAATCACCGGCTCTCTCGATCGCCGGGCCGCTAGTTATGCGAATTTGGGCGCCCATTTCATTGGCGATAACCGTCGCCATGGTAGTTTTACCCAGCCCCGGCGGGCCATAAAGCAGTACGTGATCAATCGGTTCCCCGCGTTTTTTAGCGGCGCTAATCGCCAACTGGAGGTTTTTTTTGAGGCGCTCCTGGCCAACATAATTTTTAAAGTCCTGCGGCCGCAGGGTTTGTTCTAATTCTTGCTCGTCAACATCCTCGTCATCCGGCGGCGTAGTGTTGACAATTCTCTCAATAGCCATACCCTTATTCTAACATTGTGCGAGACTCTATCAGTATAGAGCAGCTTCGCGGGGCATGACCGAACCTTCAAGGATCTTCAGGACTTCTTCGGCTTCGACAGTCTCTTTTTCTAGTAGCGCCACTTTGAGTTGCTCGAGTTTTGGCATATTAACTTTCAGTACTTCACGAGCACGTTGGCCGGCCTCAGTTATCAGGTGCTCGACTTCGTCATCAATAAGCTTGGCTGTTTCGTCGGAATACTGGCGCTCGTGCATCATTTTTTCGAACATCATGCCATCATCGGTGTGAAAGACTTGATCGCGCAGGCCTTTGCCCATACCTTGGTTAACAATCATGTCGCGAGCCAGCTCGGCAGCTTTTTGCAAGTCCGAGCCAGCACCGGTGGTTACACGGTCCGGCCCATAAACAAACTCTTCGGCTACCCGGCCGCCCAGCATTCGCGCTAACACATCTTAAAACTCAATAATGCTGTGGTAGCTTTTGTCTTCGGGTGGAATAAACCAAGTCACACCGCCGGTCGCACCACGTGGAATAATGGTCACCTTATGCACCATGTCGCTATCCGGCAATACATGACCAACTACCGCATGTCCGGCCTCATGATAAGCCGTCAATTCTTTTTCTTTGTCACTCAAAATCTTACTCTTGCGTTCCGGGCCGAGGGCGACTTTTTCAAAGGCCTGGACCACGTCTTCGTTTTCAATCACCTTGCGGTTGTGCCGGGCTGCCAAAATGGCTGCTTCGTTAGCGATGTTGGCCAGGTCCGCCCCAGATGAGCCGGCCGTTTTAGCCGCCAGGGCATCCAGGTCGACATCTTTGCTGACCGGTTTTTCTTTAAAGTGGGTTTCCAAAATTAATTTTCGGTCGGGACGGTCAGGCAGGTCGATGTTGACACGGCGGTCAAAACGGCCGGGCCGCAGTAGCGCTGGATCGAGCACGTCGCTGCGGTTGGTGGCCGCCAAGACAATAACATTCACGCCCTGCTCAAAACCGTCCATCTCGACCAGGATTTGGTTAAGTGTCTGCTCGCGCTCGTCGTGCCCACCACCCATACCGGATCCCCGGCGGCGGCCTACGGCGTCTATTTCATCTATAAAGATGATGCATGGAGCATTTTTCTTAGCTTTGGCGAACAAGTCACGTACACGGCTGGCACCGACACCCACAAACATCTCCACAAATTCTGAGCCGCTAATACTAAAGAACGGGGCATTAGCCTCACCAGCCACAGCCCGGGCTAATAAAGTTTTACCGGTGCCCGGCGGCCCGACCAGCAGTACGCCTTTGGGAATTTTGGCTCCTACGCCTTCGAATTTCTTCGGGAACTTCAAAAACTCGACAACCTCTTGGAGGTCTTGTTTGGATTCGTCGTTGCCGGCGACATCGGCAAAGGTAATTTTATCTTTCTCGTTACCATAAAGCCTGGCCCGGCTTTTACCAAAAGATAGAGCCTGGTTGCCTTGGCCTTGAGCGCTACGAAACATAAAAATCAAAATTGCCGCTATAACTACTATCGGCAAGATATTAACAGCCAGCTGCATCCAAATGTTTCCGCCGCTAGAACTAGGCTTATTAACAATCTCTACCTTCCCTTGCTGCAACCCCTGCTGGTAAATTGTAGAGCCTTCTTCCTTGAAGGATTTTTCGGTTGGCTTGGCTGCACCTAAAGGCGTAACATCCAACTGGTTACCCTTAATGGTGATTTTAGCTAATTTACCGGAATTGGCATCGTTGACTACCTGAGAAAAGGGTACTTCTTTTAATTGGCTGGGCTGGTTAAAGGCCGCATAAATTACCAGGCCAAATAATATCAGTAATGTTGCAAAGCCAAAGTTTTTAAAGCGGCTACTTTTTTCGCTGCCACTTCCACCACCACCGAGGCGAAACTGCTTTTTGTTATTATCCATCCTGTTAGAACCTCACCCTTGGCTTATGACAATCATACGATGTTGACAGCTCAAAGCAGCGCCAACGCAAAATAAATTTGAAAGTTTCAGGCTGAGGTCTAACGGGATCCATATCCAAACATTATACCAGTCTAAACGACCCCTGAGTGCCTAAATTAGATTAGCCGATCGAGCAGTTAGTTTTAGCTTTCGGCCACCAGTAACGTTGTGTTGGGATCCCGGCAGTCCTGTTTTGATGATTGTAGCCAAGCGCTTAATCGACCTCTTGTCAAAATGTCCAAGGCCGTTTTGTCTGAGGAAGTTCATTAGCAGTTCCTCACCGACCTGGGTTGGAAGCATTATGTAAGCCCGCCTATCTATTCGGTTATCTCGATGTATGTGAGACAAAGTCGCAATTTCTGCATTGATTCTTTTGTTTGTTTTTGCGACTTTGTCGAGATTATTTACTATTTTGGTTTTTTGCTGACTGGTTAGACGTGATGTGATGTGAGCTCGAATGTAGTTTCGTAAGTACCTAGTATCGACATTGGTCGGGTCTTCGTGCCACCGAATCTTATGGCTTTTGGCATAAGCTAGAATTTCCTTTTTTGGTACATCTAGCAAGGGGCGGTAGATTTTACTACTGGCCATAGGGCTAAGTCCGGCGCGTCCAGTACCCCGTAGGATATTTATAAATGCTGTTTCGATCAAGTCATCGAGGTGGTGGGCTGTAATAACTCCTTTGGCCCTGTGCTTTTTGGCTACGGATTCTAAAAACTGGTAGCGGGCGATTCTAGCTTGATCCTCGCTAGCCGCTGCGCCCAACTTTCCATAGCCAACTTCGAGGGGTAAGTTATGTTCTTGTACTGCTTTGGCGACCAGTTTTTCATCTTCGGCTGAATCCGGCCGAATGCCGTGGTTAAAATGTGCCACGACGAGTTTGAGGGTAGAGGGTAGAGGGTAGAGGGTAGAGTCTTTGGATTGCTTAATTAGTAGGTCAAGCAGAACCATCGAGTCAACACCACCAGATACCGCAATTACGTACCGACCGCTCGGGATATTTACTTTCATGTCCTATAATCTTAACAGTATGAAAAAAGCCAGGAGAGACAAATGCTTACTACCGCCCGTGGCCTAATCTCGCGAGCCGGCAAAAAACTTGGTTTAGACGACGAGGCCATAAACGAGCTTATAAAAATTGATAAAGAGCATTTGTTTGAAATCAGACTTGGTAGCGGTAAAACCTTCAGTGCTTACCGCGTACAACACAGCAATAAACTGGGCCCATACAAGGGGGGTATTCGATTCCACCCAGAAGTTGATCTTGATGAGGTAAGGGCGTTAGCGACTTTGATGAGTTTTAAGAGCGCGGCTGTTGGCCTACCGCTTGGCGGTGCCAAAGGCGGCATTAGCGTTAATCCCAAAGACCTAGACGAAGGCGAACTGGAAGAATTGAGCCGCAAATACGTCCGCCAGCTCCGGCCACATATTGGGCCGGATAAAGACGTGCCGGCGCCAGACGTTAACACCAACCCAGAGATTATTGACTGGATGGTAGACGAATACGAAAAGCTAACTGGTGACACGACTAAAGCTAGTTTTACAGGTAAGAGCGTTAACAAGGGTGGTAGCTTGGGCCGTGATGCGGCAACTGGCCGCGGCGGCATGTTTGCCTTTGCGCAGTTGCTAGAGCATATGGACGGGGCCGACAAACAATTAACATACGCCGTACAGGGCTTTGGGAATGTTGGATCATTCTTTGCTGTGCTTGCCGGGGAGAGTTGTCCAAACTGGAAGCTAGTCGCCGCCAGCGATTCCCAGGCTGCCGTATATTCGCCGGAGGGCTTAAGTGCTACCGAGCTAGGTAACTACAAGCAAGACGGCGGCCGTTTTTCTGATCTTAAGAAGGAAGGTGTGCAGGTTACTACTAATGATGAATTACTGGCACTAGACGTCGACGTTTTGGTACTGGCCGCCCTTGGCGACGCTGTCAACTCTGGTAATATGGGCAATATAAAAGCTAGGATTGTTGTAGAACTGGCTAACGGCCCTACTGCCGAAGCGGCCTTTGACTATCTCACTAGTAAGGGGGTTGTCATTCTACCGGACATCGTAGCTAATGCCGGCGGTGTGATCGTTAGTTACCTGGAGTGGATCCAAAACAGGACCAGCGAGCACTGGACCGAAGAAAAGGTTAATAACCAGCTCGAGCAGTATATGATCAAAGCCGTAGACGCTCTATGTAAAACAGCGCAGGAGCGAAATGTATCTCTCAAAGAAGCTGCCTTCATCAACGCCATTAAAAACCTGATTGAATAATTGGTACCAGGGGCGAGATTTGAACTCGCGACCTCAGGCTTATGAGTCCTGCGCTCTAACCAACTGAGCTACCCTGGCGCATTGACAGGGGTATTATATCAGATTTAATCTGTTGCCCAGCTCTTAGCCACTAGATTTGGACTAGTTCTTGTTCGGAGACCTCGGCCTGCCTGCCGGTAGGCAAGGCTTCGGCAAGTAGCTTATCTATCTCGTCCATATCTTGGGCTGGAAGTAGTTCGAACGCTAGTTCGGTTGGCATTTTTGTTTTTACCTTTTTTGCTTGCCCCGTACCAAAACCTGAGCGGAGTAGTCTGCAATCAGATTACAGAGCGTCAAGTTTTTGGTGCGTGGGTTTTTTATTTAGTTATTCTACCTTAATCATAAGTGCTTTATGAATACAGTCAAGTATTTAATGTTGTATTTTTACTACTAACGTGCTTAACTACCGCCGTTAGGATCTTATCTGTTCTTGGTGACTTTGGAATGTTCGGCTTGTAGCCTGAGTTCAAAAACCAGACTGTAAGGGGTCGTTCCTAAGTAACTAAGTAAGAAAGAAAATTTAAATGTACAAACTATTTGTAGGTGGACTACCGTTCACCACCACCGATGACGAGCTCAAAGAGCTTTTTGCCGCTCATGGCACCGTAGCATCAGCTACCGTCGTCAAAGACCGCGATAGCGGCCGCAGCAAGGGCTTTGGTTTCGTCGAATTCGAAAACGACGAAGAAGGTAAAGCTGCTGAAAAGGCGCTTAACGGCTCAGACGTTGGCGGACGTAACATTTCCGTCGCCGAAGCTCGTCCTAAAGAGGACAAGCCTCGAACAAACAGCTGGTAATTTTTACCAAGTGTTTTAGAAAAAATCCCTTTTATTAGGGATTTTTTCATTACCTTAGAGATTGACAAATGACCCCTAACAGATTAGAATAACTGGTTGACTTGCCTGTTTTGTTCTAGGGAAAAGAGCAGAACCGGTCCGCTGTAGGCGGAGGCGAATTTATTTCGCCAGGTTCGATGAGAAAAACCGCAGGTTTGTCTCATAGTTTGACGCGGGGTGGAGCAGTAGTAGCTCGCGTGGCTCATAACCACGAGGTCGCAGGTGCAAATCCTGCCCCCGCTACCAGATTGAATAACAGATAGAGATTGGTTCCAAAACCAGTCTCTTTTTGATTTACGATTACAATTACCTCCGTTAATTGGTTCCAGTCCTGCTCGGCCTATTCGCTAAAGCTTGCGTATTCATTAAACGGCATATATAAATAGCGCATTATAGTTTAGGAGCAATCATGCTAAGGCCAGGTGAAAACGGTGAAGTTATTATGGAGAATAGGCTTGATGGGTGGTACATAAAAGTTGGCGCAAGGCTTGTAGGTAACACGACTCTAGTTGAAGAAGTACAAGCCGTAAAGAAAGATACTAGGAATGGCAAGTTGGGAGAAATGGCTCTAAAACCAGAGTTAAAGCCTGAAATAATTGAAGGACTTGAGGCCGTAGCAAATTTGGGTGAATTTGGTGCATTAGTAAGATTTGTGTACCCTGCTTTTGGGGAAGTACATATACAAAACCTAACTCAGCCTCATGGACAACAGTAAACCGCTCGTTTCTTATTTTGTAAGACTAAATTATCGTTCTAGTTCCTCTTGGGAGAGTAAGTTAACAGATTACCTTCTCTAGATAGAGCCTTCCATCTAGCAAGCTCCTTACGGATAATGTTCCAATTCGAATGTACTACGGCTACCACGTCACAGCAAACTAGAGCTCTGGCCAACCCAAAATAGCCAAAGCTCTTTTTGATTGGCAAATGAGCTCACCGTTGTTGTTCCTCTTCCGTTTCACGCAGCTCCGCGTGAAACGGGGTAAAGCTAAACCTGCATTTTGCTACTGCTTGCTTTTTTGCCACTAAAGTCCAAAATAGGGATTTATAGGAGTTATTTATGACAATAGAAAATAGACTGGGCGATGCACAACTAGCAGAAGCCTTATCTTTCTTAGACAGGCTTTCACCAACAGACCGAACTAACGTAGAGCACATTGTCGCTACAGTTGGCGAGTTAGCAAAAAGTTTTGAAGATGATAGTACAACCAATAGAGGTATTTTCGGAGTATATGGTATTGGCGGCTATGTTACAAAGGAGGGTGAGCGCCCAGATGTTGACGTTCTTATCGTTGGCAGCGGCAGATGGGAACGTGGGTATTACAATCACGAAAATGCTTATCCTCAAGGGCGAAAGAAGTTACCGAAGAGATATTGGCGCGAAACCAGTGGTGACCATATTTTGGGTTCATTAGCAGACCATTTTGGGAACAATGGCTTTGACGTAGAAATCCCCGAAGAAGTGCCAGACGACTACACAGATGGTGCCGACCCGAAAATACTAATGCGTCTAAAACCCCAAGAAGGCTATACTGTTTCTCCTATCGATATTGTGTATGTTAAAGGACACTATAGCCGACCTCCCATCCGGACATTTGAAGATTTCTATAGATACGACACTACACCCGAAGGTCAAGAGATAGGCAAAGTAGCTCTTTTAGAGACTGTCGTTGCTCAACCTACCTTCGAGCAGCGTTATGGCGGCCCGAAACCGACTTTCCCTTTTACGCAACTCCGTGCAAAACGGGGTTAGCCGCAAAGAGATTTTATTAATTCTGGGAGGCTTTGCGGCCGAGGAGAAAGTCACGCCAAGCCTGGAAGTTTTTGGCGTATTTTGAGCGTTTATCAACCGAATTCTGGAAGTTGGCTTGCGGGCTCAAGCTTGGATCAACATATTTCATTGCTACGTCTTTAGAAATCAGCAAAATTTTTTCGCCGGGAGCGGCTAAACCAAAATCCTGTCGGGCTGCTAGCTCTAAATATTGGTTAGTTTGGTAATACTGGTTCTGCAGGGCGGTATTATCGTTTTGCAGTTTTAATACCTCATTTTGCTGTTTTAAGGTCGAGATTTGTTTTTGCAGTTCATAGTTAATCTGGAGGGTTTTTACACCACTCCATGTAATTGCCAGTACGATAACCGCAAAAACATACAGCCCGATGTTGCGCACATCGGTAAATTGCTGCCGGTTTTTTGACTTCCAAAAATTTCTTATCTGTTGAAGCACATAAACATTATACCGCGGTTGGCTCTTCTGTTTTTCGGGCGTCCTTTTGAAGCTAGCCCGTTTTGCGCGGAGTTGCGTAAATTGGAAAAGGAGCAACAATACAAGACCCCGCTAAATTTTGGCTACTTGATCGCCAAAATTTTGAGCGGGGTTGATATTGGTTGTGACGTGGTGGGGGAGGAAGGAATTGAACCTTCGACCAATCGGTTATGAGCCGACTGCTCTAACCACTGAGCTACTCCCCCGCAACGCCCAGTATAACAGATGAGAAGTTTAGTTTTACAGCAATGGCACGAAGACGAAACCAGGGTGTTTTTTGATATTCGAATCTTTATCCGATTTTTTGGTGATTTCTAAAATATCGTTATGTACCGGGATGACCATTTTTGCCTGCCCTGAGCCTGTCGAAGGGCCGCCTACTTTTAGCTGATCAATCAGTTCCTGCGGCAGCTTGTCTGCCGAAGCACTGACTAAAATGCGGTCAAACGGCGCTTCATCGGGCAAACCGAATTCATCGCCGGCCGTAAAAAACCGGGCATTTTTAACTCCAGCCCGCTCACAATTTTCCTGCCCAAACTCCACCAACTCCGGGATTCGCTCTACGGCATAAACTCGACCCTTAGAGCCGACCAAGTGCGATAATAGCGCCGTCGTCCAGCCAGAGCCCGAACCAACGTCTAAAATCTTCTCACCGGGCTGCGGATCCAGCCATTGCAGCATTAACCTAACAGTATAAGGCTGGCTAATGGTCTGCCCAAAGCCGATCGGCAGCGGTGCGTCAATATCAACCGACCCACGAAGCTCTCTGGGCACAAAATTGGCCCGATTTACCGCCCCAAAGGCTTCGTCGATTCTGTCATCCATTGTCTGTCTCCTAAATCCCAGAATACCACTCGCACAAAAAATCTTTTGTTAACATCCTTACAAAGCATCGTTATAACGACGTTATAACGATGTTATAACAACCGCAACGCTTCATCTGTTGAAGTCGTCGACATAAGCGCCGAGCGCAGCTCTGACGCGCCATCGAAGCCGTTGATATAAACTTTGGCGAATTTTTTAAGGCTCTCGAATTTATATTCACCACGAGTCCAAGTTTTGGCGAATAGCTTGATGTGCTTGCGAAATAGTTCGATTTTTTGATCTTTACTCCAGTCATCCCACGCACTTTTTTTTCCGAACACAAACGGATCTTGAAAAACACCGCGGCCAATCATAACCCCGTCCAGCTTATATTTTTTAGCCAGGCTCAGAGCTTGCGTACGATTCATTACATCGCCATTGCCAACAATTAAGGTAGCAGGGCAGAGGGAATCGCGCATTTGCCGGACCTGGCCAATCAAATCCCAATCGGCTGGGACTCTGGATAGCTGCTTGGCCGTTCGGCCGTGAATACTTAACAAGTCAAGCTTTTTTGAAAGTAAAAATTCTAGCCAGCTCATATCTGTTGTAGAAAAACCAACGCGGGTTTTTATGCAAACAGGGAATTTGCCTGCTGCTTCCCTGGCAGCATCAATTATTTCGCCGGCCAGTTCCCTGTTATTTATCAGCGCCGCACAGGCTCCGTTTTTGATAACGGTTTTGACTGGACAGCCCATATTGATATCCACCCCGTCAAACCCCATCGCCATTACCTCTTTTGTCGTTTTATAAAAATTTTCTGGTTTTAAGCCCCACAGCTGAGCGATAATCGGTTTTTCCTTGGGCGAAAACTGCAATTTTTTAATCAGCTTCTCCCTGCCCGGGCTTTGCAGCCCATCAACATTCACAAATTCGGTGAAATATAAATCAGGTGGCGCACAGTCGGCCACGATCTGACGGAAGACCGTGTCTGTCACATCATCCATCGGCGCCAAAACTAAAAACGGTTTGGGCAATTTATCCAAAAAACTCATCTGACACATTGTACTTTATTTATGTATCATTCTTATATGCACAACTGGATTTTACTAGCCATAGTTAGCGCTGTCTTGCTATCGATTACAAATGTGGCAACCAAGCATCTTAACTCAACTCTCGATGAGTACGCCACTGGCTGGTTACGAAATTCCCTATCCTTGCCTATACTGTGGCTCTTACTTCTATCTGTAGGTTTTCCCTCTGTTGATCCGATTTTTTGGAAATTAATAGTGATAAGTCTACCAATCGAAATAGTTATCGTCTTGCTCTTTTTCAAATCGGTCAAAATCGCGCCCTTATCTTTGGTGGCACCAATTAATTCCCTCGGGGCATTTTTTGTAGCAATAGGCGCTTTTTTTATCTTGAGCGAGCCGCTTTCCCTGTTGCATATATTGGCTTTTATATCACTGGCTATTGGAGTCTATGTGTTAAATCTTCAGTCGATGCGGGGTGGTTTTTTTAGACCATTTCTTCAGATAAAAAAAGAGCGCGGGGTGCTTATGATGCTAACCACAAGTATCCTGTTCGGCATTACCGTCCCTATTGGGAAACTGCTTTCTGGTTATTCCTCGCCACAATTTTATGTTGCAGTTTATTACTCCCTTTTCGTCCTGCTATTTACACCCGTATTTCTCCGCAAAACCAAGAACCGAATAAGTGATATTAAAAAATCCCTGTTAGCAATAATGGTCATGGGAGCTTCTAATGGACTGTTTTTGTATGTAGTGTGGCGAGCGTTAAGTTCCGGTCCTGCAGGTCCGGTGACGGCTATTCAGGCGACTTCTGTTCTGATGACAGTCATTATGGCCGGCAAGTTCTTTAACGAGAAAAGGTTGCTACAGAGATTTATAGCCGCCTGCATTATAGTTTTAGGAGCAGCGCTGGCTGTACTAGCTTAAGCGGCTTGTCCAAAAACTCATCTGTTTTATTCTAGCGTACAACTAAAGAGCTTCGGGTGGAATAACCCTATCGTATCCTGGCAAACGTCTTATACCAGGATTTTGAGCGGGGCTTCTGTGCTTTTTTGTTTGAACACTTTTTCTCGCCTGGCGACGTCGATCGGCTAGTTGTCTGTTTTCCAGCTCTCCAATTCTGTCAGAGTCACGCAAATCAGGAAAGAGTGCATCGAGTGCCTGTTGGATTCTACTTTCAGGCCAATTTGCTTTGTTAAGCTCTTCCCACTTTGCTGCACGCTCCTTTATGCGCACATCATGTTCGGTCATAATCTCGGCTACAGGTTTTCTTTCCCCTCAATAGGCGGCGTCGCGCGCGCTACTGATAAATTATTCTGGGCTGGGGTCGTCTGTTCTAAGGACAATTGTGAAAACAGGCTTTCTTCGCTATCAGCCCTGTAATCCAATTCCGGATGTTCGTGCCCGCGTTTTGCCATATCTATATTATATCTTATGCTTCATCTGGCTCATGAAAGTCGATTATAGCCTCAGCCAGTTTAATGAGTGCAGGATGAGCCCTTCTTTTTTCTATGTCGAGTGCTAAAGACGCGATTTCCCGTTTCCAAACCCACTTTCTACGGGCCTCTATACGCCGAGCTAAATCCAATTGATCGACCGCATCAACCGGACACTTTGTTCTAAGCGCCCTCATTACTAACGCGACTTCATACGCTATTTGGTTGTCTTGCCGTGCTGTTTCGGACAACCAAATACCCTCATCGTAATCATACGCCCTGTTCAGCGTGATTATTGACTGTTGGGCATCCATTCTAAAATCATCCGCAAGTACTAACGGTTTATTGATTGCCTCGGCAATAGCTCGAGAGCTAGCTGTTCTTGTTTTATTTTTAATACCTCTATAGATAATACCTAGGTGGTTCCAAAGCCCGCGCCGAGCAATTACTTCTTCATCGTGAGTGAAGCAAATGATAGGCGCCGCTTCTAATTGTGGGCGTAACGGGTCAGTAACCATCTCTTTTTCAAATGTTTCCACGCCACCGCCGGCTTCGACAAAGCTAATATAGCCTCGGATAACATCACTTGAATTATGAATCTCTTGAGAAGTTTGAACTACCATTTGGTATATTATATCATAAACTGTGGATAAAATCTAGGTTTTGAGGGCTTGTTTGATACGCTCGGATGGCGGTAGCTTGGTGTCGACTTTTTTGAGGGCTTCGGCCGCGTCAGCAACGCTGTAACCTAGTGCGACGAGGCCTTGCAAGGCTTCGTCGCCGGGATCGGCGGTAGTGGTTAGGAACTGTGTGGCGTCTTCGCTGGCGGCCAGGCCAACTTTGTCTTTCAGGTCTACTACAACGCGTTCGGCGGCCCGTTTGCCTACGCCTTTAGATTGAGATAAGAATTTTGTGTCGCCGGCGGCTATGGCTTGACGGACGCGTGAAAGTGAAGCTACGCTCAGAATTGCCAGGGCCATCTTTGGCCCGACCCCTTTGACGCTTAGCAATTGCTCAAACAAAGCCTTGGATTCCAGGTTTCGAAAGCCAAAAA
This sequence comes from Patescibacteria group bacterium, assembly GCA_038062805.1. Taxonomy (GTDB): domain Bacteria; phylum Patescibacteriota; class Saccharimonadia; order Saccharimonadales; family UBA10212; genus UBA6824. The sequence continues at coordinate 12,947 of JBBTWK010000030.1, read as the reverse complement.
GATCATGTGCGTTCTCTCGGATACTCTCGTGCACGTAAAGTTTGGCTGGCTGGCCAACTTTGAGCGCCCCAAAATCCTCAAATGGTACCAGCACTCCGTAACCAACGCCGCCGCAGTCGATAACCACCACTCCGCCAATTTTCTCGGCCACCTTCCCTTCAAGCTTCGCAATCATGCCCCAATTATGGCATCTTTACCCTACGCCTAAAAGCTCTCTCCTCCCCGAATACCCCCCCAATTCTGACATATGTTGGGATTGGGGGATTCTTAACTCCTTAGGATTTGTGTTGATGGGTCATTGAGTGGCAGATGGCGGTGGCGAGGGCATCGGCGCAGTCGTCGGGACGGGGCACATCTTTGAGTCCCAGCAGGACTCGAACCATTTCCTGCATCTGGCTTTTCTCGGCCCGGCCGTAACCCGTTAGAGCCTGTTTGATTTGCAGGGGTGTGTATTCAGAGACTTTTAGACCGGCCTGGGTACCAGCTACAATCGCCACTCCCCTGGCCTGCGCCACGCTCATGGCCGTCGTAACATTTTGGGCAAAAAACAGTTTTTCAACGGCCATTTCGACCGGTTTACAATCGGCGATAACACTTTTTAGCTCCTCAAAAATGGTCTGCAGGCGGACCGTTTCGTCTTCCTTGACTGGTGTGCGAATAACGCCGGCATCAACTAGCGTGCACTTACCGTTTTTATCAACATCGATAACGCCAAAACCCAAAATCCCCGTCCCCGGATCAATCCCGATAATTCTCATTTCGATAAATATTTTTCCGCTATTGGTTTAACGGCTTTTAAAATAATATTGTGGATAGGTTCGGGAGCCGCTATAAAACCTTTGATTTTCTGATTGTAGCTGTCAACTTCTCCAAGCAAATTAGTAAACTTTCCGCCGGCTTCTGAGATTAAGAGGGAACCAGTTGCTGCTTCATAAACATGGCTATTGGAAAAAACTGCTGCGGCTAAATTGCCGCTGGCTACCAAACCGATACTATTGCCTATAGATATCATTTTCATTAAAACAAAGTCATGAGTTTTTAGGGCTGTTTGTATTTCACTCTCAGCATTTGGATTGCTAAATATGCTGTTATATTCGTTAGCATAGATTTCGCAGTTAACAGGCGAGCGACCCAAAAATTTGCCAGTCATTTTCAGTTTTTCACCATTCAAATACGCGCCACCGGCTTTTTTTGCCCAATAAAGTCTATCCGTAAAAGGGTCTTTCTGGACGGCGATGATTGGCTGGCCATCGTGGATTAAAGCTAAGTTAAAGGTAGATATTGGAATGCCTATCGAATAAGGCATGGTGCCGTCAATTGGGTCGCAGACCCATAAATAGTCGCTCTGCTGTTTATGTGAAGCCTCCTCGCCCAAAACAGCATGATTGGGAAAATGATTTTTTATCTGCTCTATCACTAAATCATTAATTTTAGTGTCGGCAACTGTGACGGGTGTTGAATCCCCCTTAATCGTGGTTCCGGTGTCCTCCGCACGAAAATAGCGTTGCATTATTTTGCCGGCTTCTTCGGCCAGCTCTTTAGCGAATTCAAGATAGTTTTCTGACTCAGACATTTATACCCTCCGCTATGTCGAAGTTAGTGTGAGTAGAAACTACGTCGTCTAAGTCTTCTAGCGCGTCCATGAGGTTGACAATTTTACGGGCGGTTTCGCGGTCGCTGATTTCTAGTGCGCTATTTGGTACGTAAGTTAGCTCGGCTTCGACGACTTCCAGGCCAGCTGATTTGAGTGTTTCGCGGACTTTAGCCAGCTCGTTAGGTACGGTATAGACAACTGTTTCGCCCGTTTCCGGTTCATCAATTACATCTTCGGCACCGGCTTCGATAGCTTCTAGCTGGATTTGCTCATCCGTACCTTTGACGTGGATAACCCCCTTGCGGCTAAACTGAAAGGCTACGCTGTTGGGTTCGGCCATATTGCCGCCATTTTTAGTAAATGCCACACGGACTTCCGGATAGGTCCGATTTTTATTGTCGGTAGCCACTTCTACTAGCACGGCTACGCCGCCGGGACCGTAGCCTTCGTACATAATTTCTTCTAGCTGGGCGGCCGATTTATCGGCCGCCCGGGCGATGGAGCGTTCAATATTAGCGGTGGGCATATTGGCAGCTTTGGCCTTTTCTATCGCCATAGACAGGGTAGAATTGGTCGCCGGATCTGTTCCGCCGCGAGCGGCTATAGCAATTTGGTTGCCCAATTTTGTGAATAAGGCTCCACGCTTAGCGTCATTGGCGCCCTTTTGGCGTTTTATTGTTGCCCATTTGCTATGACCGCTCATATATGGGTTATTTTAGCAGTTTTCAGCTTAGCACGCTGTTTATGGACGGCTGCTAATACCAGCAAGACTAAGGCATAGAAATAAAGCATGCTGGCCATGCTGATGGATCTACGCAAAAAGATTGATGGGATGGCCGAAAATAAGCGGACTATATCCAAGATGTAAGTCAACAGCAGATTTGCCGGCCAGGCAAACCAACCCGCCATGGCGGGTACCAGCATGCCCGCGCCTGCGGCAACAGTCGAGAGCAGCATGGCGAACGGAATAAGTGGCACCACTAGCACGTTGGTTAGCAGCCCCACCAAAGACAATTGGCCGAACATGGCCATAATCAACGGTAGGGTCATAACTTCAGCTGCCAGAGTATCGAAGGCTACTGAGATTAGGAGCTTTGGCTGGCGCTTAAATAGCTTGCTGACCACCATCGGTGAAATTATCAGTACGCCGAAAAAGGCCAGGAATGATAAGTACCAGCCTGGGTCGCCCCAGATATAAAACGGGTTGAACAGCGCTGTAACGGCGGCCGTGAAAGCCAGTATTAAAACCGCTCGGATTTTACGGCCGTAATACCAAGCCCAGAGACCCAGAACTGACACGATTGCCGCCCTAACGATGGAAGCGCTAAAGCCGGTCATCAAAATAAAAATACTAATGAGCGCCAAACTGGCCAAAAGTCGATGGTATTTAGAACCAAATCTAAGTCTAGCCATAGCCCGGACTAAAATTGTCAGATTGTAGCCCGATACCGCTACTATGTGTACTAGCCCGACCATGATTAGCTGGTTTGTTAGCTCACTGGGTAAAGTATTTCTCTGGCCGATTAACAGGCCAAGCCCAAAGCTAGAATTGGGTTCCGGCAGCGCCGTTTGCATACCGGCACTTAAGTGGCGAGTAAGATTATTAATCCAGCTGCTGTCCAGTCCGGTGCGTTTTAGCTGAGCGTAAGCAATGCGAGCCTGGTTGGCGCCACGCATTGGGTAGAGCTTACCGCTGATTCGTACGCGGTCGCCGCGGTAAACCATTGGTTCGCCAAAACCGCTGATCTTAAAGCTTCCCGCTAGCTCCCCGCCTCCTGTTTCCAAGGCCTGGCCTTGGAAAAGGCGGGCATGGTTGGCAGTAAATTCTAGTTGGGTGGCTCCTGCATAAACGGCGTCCCTGGTAGCCGTGGCTTCAATGGTCACGTTTTGGCCTGTTAGGCTTTTCAGCTCGCCCAACTTTTGCATATAAATATCGCCCCGCCACAGACCCAATCCAGCGCCCAGAACCACAACCAGAATTAAAGCTGTGACGTTTTTGCGCTTGATCAACAACAAACAAGGAGCAATGGCCAATAAATACCAGCCGCTTGGGGTTAGACTAATTTCCCTGGATAACCCCAACCCAGCAAGGACCGAAAGACAGAAAATGGTAATTAGGGTCGTACGTCGGAACCGCTTCATCTTGGGACAATAATGTCACAGCCCTCGCCAAAAATTAACTGCTTGTGTTTGACTTTTTGGCTAAAAAACAGATAATGTAAGGTGTTATTTCGTGCTGCATTCACGCAGCATTGGTCTTAACCCAATTTTGTGAAATCGTGCGTAGCAGATTTTGCAAAATTGAAGAGGAGGAGTAGCGAGAAGCTGAAGACACGAGCAAAGAACGCTAGTTAATTGCTCGTCGTCGCAAGCTGGTAGCTTACTCCGACGAGGGCCCATAGCTCAGTTGGTTAGAGCAGCGGCCTTTTAAGCCGCGTGTCGTGGGTTCGAATCCCACTGGGCCCTCCAACAAAGTGCCCCATCCTTGTGATGGGGTATTTTGTTGGTATGGTTTCGGGGATTCAAACCCGTAGGGCGAGAAAGTCCGGTGGACTTTTGAGTTTTCCTTGCTTGGCCGGCTCGTGCAATGCTTGCATTTTGCGCAGCCGCAGAATAACTCGAATCCCACTGGGCCCTCCACGCAAAGAGTCGACCCTTGTGGTCGGCTTTTTGCGTGGTTGTTCTTGTGGGCTTCCGGTTCCACGACGTAGATTCGCCATAGGCGAAGATGCCAGTCGTGGGTTCGGTCATCAAGCTCGCCCACAAAAGTTTACTCCGAGGACGAGCGCAGATGTGCGCTCACCCCACTGGGCCCTCCAAGATACTTATACTTAAACGACCTTGCTGGTCGTTTTTGTTATGATGATGAGATGAACTTACTTAAAGAGTCAAAACGCTGGCACGATGACGCTACTGTTCTTGTAGAATCCTCAAAAATAATAGAGCTGCTAGAAAAGTTTGGCAAAGTTACCCCAACTGGCAGTTATGTGTACGATTTAATGCTCGATTCTGACATAGATTTCTTTGTAAGTACTGAAAAGCCCACCAGAAAACTTGCCGATGAGATGACGATTGCGCTTATAAATAATGGCTGGTGGAATAGCATTATGTTTTGCGACTGGTCGACAAATGTACCTGCCAGACCCTACTTTTGCATAAAACAGGATTTCAGGGGTCATAGATGGAAAGTAGATATATTGATGGTTTCCCCAAGTGAATTAGCCGAGATGTTGCCTCCGAGAGAGCTGTATTCTCGCTATAGTGACGCTCAAAAAGAACAAATACTTGAACTGAAAGTGGCAAGGCGCGATGGCTTACTGCCCGAAGATATAGAAACTGTAGTCATTTATGATGCTGTGCTAAAAAATGATGTCCAGGGGGTTGATAGCTTCAAGCGGTATCTGGAAAAGCAAGAATAAACAGCTTAGGATTATCCTGCAATTTAATCACAATACTTTCCACTAAGGCCCTCCATAAGCATTTACAAATTGTTACATCTCATCTAAATTTATGACATGAAACTTACAAATCAGATAAGCGAACAACAAAGTAAGTGGATAGTAATCCGTGGTTTAGTTTTAGTTTTGTTGGGCATAGCTTTGATGTGGTATGGTGCTGGCAGCTCAGCTCCTTACTGGATGGGCTTTTTAGGGGTTATTTCTTTCTTTATCGGAGTGCCAATTTTGATATACGGCATCCTCGAATACATCAAAACGGGCAAGAAACCTCTGCGTTAGTGTAATTAGTGGTGTTTACGATACTTGAAACCGCTGAACCAGATTAGCAGCAAGCTAATCAAAGCACCGATGCCGATAACTTCTGACTGGATTTTTTGCAAATTGGTCCAGAAGCTAGAAGTTGTAACATCAAATTGTGATGAACTACTTAGGATTGGTCCAACAGACAGGGCAAGTAGGCCGCCCCCGCAAAGTGCAGCCCCTAGCTGCAGCCAAAATTTAAAACCCTTTCCAGCCGATCCCCTTGTTAGCAGCAGGGTTAAAACTAACGGAACGGTCAAAAGAATAATGCCAACGGTGCTGTTGGTAGTTGATAAATTAAGCTGGCTGAGCAGCTGTTTTAAATCACCGATAACAGAGGTGCTGAGCACAAAGCCAGCGCACAAAACCAAAAAACCCAAAGCGGCATTGCTTTTAAGCAAAAAAGTTAGCGCCAGAGGCCCGAAAATTAAGACGGCTAGCAATATTTCACCCATACCGTCATTTTACCACTAGCGTTTTATTACCGAGAACAATCCATCCCCTATTTCAAACATATGTCAGAAAATGGGGATTGTTTTAAGCACCGACCCGGTCTTTTTTGTGTCTGCCCTTGGCATTACGCTCAACGTATTCAATGATCTGTGCCGCGACATCCCGCTTAGTAACCGTTTCGGGTGTTTTCAGACTGGCAGAAGAATTAACTTCGAGCACCAGCGGACCTCGGTCAGAACGCATCATATCAACACCGCAAATAGGTAGGCCCATGGCCTTGGCCGCCCGAATGGCTGTTTTCTCTTCTTCAGAAGTAAGTTTTACGGCTGTACCTACACCGCCTTGGTGGGTGTTTGAACGGAAATCATCATCCAGGCTTTGACGCTTAACACTGGCCACCACTCGGCCACCAACTACAATAGCTCGAATGTCGCTGCCGGCTGATTCTTCAATAAACTCTTGGACCAAAAAACTCACACCTTCAACGTAAAAGGCTTGCATTACAGCTTTGGCGGCTTTGCGGGTTTCGGCAAGCACTACGCCATTACCATGGGTACCACGGGCCACTTTAATTATTACCGGCGCGCCACCGGCGGCTTCGATAACTTCGTCAAAGTCGGCAGTCTCCAAGGCAAAGACTGTCTTTGGTACTCCTACCTCAGCCTTGGCCAGCAATTGGTAGGCCCGCAGTTTATCGCGCGACCTAACAATAGCAATCGAGCTAGCGGTAGTATATACCCCTTGCATTTCAAACTGTCGCACCACAGCCGAGCCGTATTTGGTATAGCTTTGGGCAATACGTGGAATAATAGCGTCGATATTTGTTAGCTTTTCACCCTTGTAATAGACGACTGGATTGCCTCTTTCTACAGTCAGGTAGCACTTGGCATAGTTGACCACACGTAGTTCATGGCCTTTAGCCACCGCCACCTCTTTGAGACGCCTAGTGGTGTAATTAGATGGGCCTTTAGATAAAATTACTATTCTCATTGTTATGCCTCGTTATTGACCTAGTTTTTTCATTAAATACTTTGCCAAAATTTCTTCTTTTTGCTTGACGAATGAGCCAGTTACAAGCTGAGGGTTTTCGTTGACTTCTAGACAATACCACAGCCCAGTTTCTTTGTCCTGCAATATATCAACACCGGCGATTTCCACCTGCGAAACACTAGCGGCGGTAATGGCCATTTGCCTGATCGCCCCTGGCAAAACTAGTTCATCTCCTAATACCGAGCGACCCTTGGTCACCTTTTTATTCATACGAGGGCTAGAGAGTTTATGCGTCATGAAGATAACCAGCTCTATGCGCTTGCCAAGTACAATCAAGCGATAGTGGCCTTCGTGCGGAATGAATCGCTGGGCAATCATGTCCAGGTTCTGTTCCTTGGTTCGTTTGCAGACTTTGTCAAACTCTGCCTTATTGCTGATCAAGAATAGATTGCGACCTCTTTTGCCGCGGATATCTTTCAGTACAAAAGGCGAGCCAAGTTGTTTAACAGCTCTCTGGTAAGAACCCGGAAGGCTAGTTGGCATTACAAATATGCTCTCCGGCACCTTCACGCCCATGCTCTGCAGGCACAGCAACTGATGTAGTTTGTTGACAGATTGGTGGTGCAGAAGTAACGAGCGGTCCATAAACGGCACGTTTTTAGACTGCAGGTACTGGGCGGCGGCGGCGCCTATTTCGAAGTTGGCTAAAAATACGCGGAAATATACCAAGTCAAAGTCAGCAATATCTTGCTTTGTTCTACTGATCTGCACTCGGGGCTCAGTGCCACCAAGTAGGAATTCTAAATCACTGAGATTAACAAAGTTGAAGCTCAGTTTTTTATTTTCTTGCTTCAGATGTTTGAAAAAACTTCCGGAAACCTTCGTCGAACCAGTATCACCAGAGCGAATTACCAAAATTTCATATTTGGCTTTATCATCAATGGATACATCTATTAAAAATCGCCCGTGCAGTGTGCGGCGTCCAATTAACACCGGAAAACGGTTATCGGAACGGTTGGCCAGGGTAAAGCTGACATTTACCGTCCGGTTCTCTAGTGTTACTTGGAGGCTGACTTTATACCTAAACTCTGCCTGCCCAAACGAATTTTTGATCGAACGGATATGATAATGGCGAGTTGTTATAACTCCGCCCGTGTGGTACGGGGAACCCGGTGCAAAAAGCGTGAAAGAGAGCTTTCCGGCCCGCTCTTTGATGTTACTAGCCCACACTGAAGAAGAGTCGGCCCCGGTGTCCACCTTGGCGAGGACATCGGTAATGCCGAGCTTTGGAAAATCGACTTTGGTAACGCGGCCAATAGTAGACTGGCCTTTGGGTTGAGGCATGGCTTTATTATATCACTTTTTTATATTTTTGTCTACGGATTATGCTAGTGGGCTGTGGAGACACGGGAGTAGGCCAGCCAGATTATTACCCCCAGGACAAGCAAAATCATGATAATCATGGGGATGAAACCGGACTGATTTGTATTTTTATAAGTCATCACAGTTATTGTAATCCTAAAGCTAACCCCACACCAAAAACTTGAAGCTACATAATCTGGTTGCGGACTATTTCGCTCAGGTTTTGGTACGGGGCAAGTAAACACAACCGTCTTTGACAAGAGTATAACTCTTATGCTATAATATACACCATGACGAATGGCAATCCAGTTTCTGCGCCTGAAGGGTTTAACCTACCACCGAGAATAGAGGTAGATCCTCGGATATATACCGATGAACTTACAGGCTTAAAGAACCGCGCTTGGTTGGCCGACCATCTGCCCCAGATAATTCAAGAAGGTTCTGGAAGAATAGGTCTACTAATGCTAGATTTAGATGATTTTAAACAATTAAACGACACTCAGGGCCATGAAGCGGGAGACATATACCTTAAAAGAGCCGGTCAGGTGCTAGACGAAAAAACCCGCCATGATCAGGAGGGGCGTAATGGTGATAGTATCCGCTTATCTGGTGATGAGTTTGTAGTTGTACTTCATGATGTTAATAACGAAGAAGGGCTTCAAATAGTTTTAGGGCGCGTACAATTGGCGCTTGATGAAAATGGGGTTGGGGCATCAATTGGCGGTGTTGTACACCATGGTGAAAAAGCGACTGAGTTTCTTAAAAGAGCAGACTCTGCTATGTATACAGCCAAGCGTGAAAGAAAAGTAGCTAGTAAAACTCCTGAGCAGTGGGAAGCTGTAGAGCAAATAGGTGATTTGATACTTAAATATGAAATCGATCCACGTAATTTACCAATACTACTGGAGGAGCTGGAAAAGCGTAAGCGAGATTCTTAGAAAATCCCGCGTTTTTTAGTTGCTTGCCAAAATGTCGGGTAAGTATTTTTCGGAGAATACGCGCCAAACTTCATCAGCTGGATGCCGGTCTATTTTTTCAGGGATATTTAAGAGGTCCATTTTGTGTAAAAGTGCTGCATCTGATAGATCAAAGCTGACACCTGCGATCAATAAAGATTCTATCTTTTCCTGCGGTAAATGCGACAAGCTACGAGCTATAAGTTCTTGTTCCAGGTAATTTAGCGGATACGAATCGTGCCCACCGTGATTATAAAAACGGAGAATTCTATCAGCCGCTAATTCTCTGGCAGTTTTTTGTTTATCTTGTGAAGGCTCTTTATCTCTCATATGGGAGTCGTAAAAGGCCCGGGCCACTTCCAGCCTATTGCCGCCAGACAGCTTTGCTTGGAGCGCCCGTAAGTAGTGGGCATTAGCCGGCCTCTGGCGGTCGAACATTGCCTGAATTTTATCCTCTTGGAATATTGTTCCGGCCTCTCGCATGGTTGTAGTTCGGCGGCCTTGGATTTTGGCTAACGGTATTAGTTGGCCTACTTGGTAGTCGTAGTCGCACTGAAGCAAATGGGTTAGTTCGTGCGCCAGTACGGGTAATACGCCGGCAGGTGCGTCTTGGGTAAGAGTACGGTCAAATTTTTCGGGTATTTTCAGAGTTCGTTTTGAGCCGTCAACCGACATGATTTTTGCTTTAGGTGTAATTATTACTTGCCACCGTGCGTCAGCTGCAAAGCCGTCCCGCGTCTCCACATCTGTCCAGCTGGCTTGCTGATTGCTCAAAAGCTGCCACTCGGTCAAAACTGCCTCTGCAAGTTCCTTCATTTGCCCAGCACTCCATTTAATACTGTCCAGTTTTTCAACTACTTGTCGGGGGATTTGGGCTTCCGTTGTCTTGGGTTCCTCGGATTTATGAGATAATTCGTCTGTCAGTTTGGCTAGCTCCGGGCTAATTGGTGAGAAATCACTGCTGTCTTGCCAGGCTGCACCATTGCGTATAAAGTCCAGCCGCCGGGCAAAGTTGCCGGCTAGTTCTTCGATGCCAAAAACTCTGTTTTCCCTTTCCTGAAAAAATGTAGCCGCTACAACAGGCAGGGTCCTGCCAAGACGGCTTTGCCGCATTTTAGTTTGCTCGTCCTTCTGAGATCTATTGAGTTGCTGGGCGAGATCGAATGCCCCTCTGTACATAGCGGCCACCATACCATTGATACGTGCTCTATAGATACCAAGTACAACTTCTTTAGCGTAGCGTAAGTTAGTAGCTTCTTCCTGTTTTAAGGCTCCTCTGACTTGTCTATAAAATAAACGGTAAGCACGAAGGGCATCTAGCTTATCAAGTAGTTTTTCAGGAGCATAGTTAACCTTAAATGGAGGAATGTCCTCATATTTATTATCGTCGGCCGGGTCATGGGTTAGCTGTTCAGCCAGCTGGTCTTTATACCAATTTAGACTATCGGCGGCGATTTTTTTGCGGGTTGGGTCTTCTACCTGCTCAGGTATGGCCTCTATATTATCAAGGGCTGGCGTTATTGCGGCCTGATCTGCCGAGCTAATGCCAAGTTGTCTCAAGGCTTCTTTACCCTTTTCGGTTTTAAAGTAACCAAGGTAGAAACTTTGTTGAGCATCGAGTGGCGACGTTTGATAAATTTGCTCAAGATTTGAGCTTGAATCACAACGAATTTCCTTGGAATAACGACCATTAAAAAGACCCTGGGCAAACTGCCCAATTGTTTCTTTTTCTTGGTCGGTTAGATGAACCTCCGGTCCTGAAAAAAGAGCTTCGACGTATTGGTTAGCTTTAACTCCAGGCCGCTCAACATAGGGCCAAAGCTCCGACGGCTTTGTGGGTATCTCGGTCATTGTTTCTCCCAAAAGTGTTCTTTACTACCGGTACTTTTTAGATCTTCAAGCAGCTGTTTTTGCGTGGCGGAGAGTTTGGTCGGCGTATCTACTAAGATTGTTACAATGTGGGCGCCGCGGCCAGAGCCCTGGATGTGGGGCACGCCGTGACCAGAGAGTTTAAAATCGCTGCCGCTTTGGGTTCCGGCGGGTATTTTCATACGGACTGGACCGTCGACTGTTTCAACGCTGATTTGGGTGCCCAGCGCCGCGTCTACCATACCAAGATGTTCGGCTGACAGGATTAAATCGCCTTCGCGGGTGAATTTTTTGTGCGGCTTGACCCGAATAAGTACATATAAATCGCCTTTGGGGCCGGCTGCGATGGCTTCGCCGTGCTCGCGCAGACGGATGGTGGCGCCGTCATCGATGCCGGCTGGGATTTTGAGCTTGATTACCTGGTTTTTACGCTGGGTGCCCTTGCCAACGCAGACGCTACAGAGTTTTTCGGGGATTTTACCCTTGCCTTTGCATTTTGGGCACGGCGCAGCTTGCTGGATATTGCCAAAGACAGTCCGCATAACATTAGTGATTTGGCCGCTGCCTTTGCAGTTGTCGCAAGTTTGCAGTTCGTGGCCTGGTTCGACGGTCGTGCCTTTGCAGTGCTCGCAGGTGTCTTCCAGGGTCAGGCGCAGATCAACTTCGGTGCCAAAAACGGCTTGTTCGAAACTAATTTCTACACTGGTTTCGACATCGCGGCCGCGGCTTTGGCGCTGGCCCCCGCCCGGGGAGGTACCAAAAAAACTGCTGAAAATATCGCCTAGTCCCAGATCGCCAAAATCAAAATGAAACTCCTGGCCTGGACCGCCAAAGCCGCCAAAGGGGCCGCCGTCGCTGGCGGCGCTACTACCTACGCCAGCATGGCCAAACTGGTCGTAACGCTGGCGTTTGCTAGAATCTTTTAAAACTTCGTAGGCTTCGTTTACTTCCTTAAACTGGGCTTCATTGCCGCCGCGGTCCGGGTGATGCTGGACAGCCAAACGTCGGTAAGCTTTTTTGAGTTCATCCGCCGAGGCCGATTTATTTACACCCAGTATTTCGTAGTAGTCTCTTTTAGCTGCCATGGCCAAACATCTCTTTACCCGTTTTCACATCCACTATATTAGCGATGCACCTCCCCAGAGCTTGACGATATTGGTCTGCGGTTAGATTATATGTATGACAGACCTCGTCTTCTATAAGACCGTGGGCTTCCGACAAGGGTTGTGTTCTTCCATGAATAACATCCCAGTAAAAATATCTGAGTGTACGGTCACGAGCGGCAGCATACGTTGCCACTATTTTGCCAAACTCCCCCTCAAAATCTCGTTTAACCATCTTGATTTTTCTTACTGACTATTTTTCCCTCGATGAATTTGCGGTCTTTGGCAACATAATGATTTTTGGCATACTCTACGCCTAACTTAACTCCCGCAGCCACGGCCACCACCGGCAGCAGTACATAGCGCAGGAAGTTAGCCGGCTTCATTACTCTTCTTTCTTGGTGTCTTTATCGTCGACGACTTCGCCCTCTACGGGCTCATTCTTGTCCTTTTTGCCCTTTGGTTTGTCGGTTTCTTCCTTTGTTTCGTCCGCCTCCGCTGAAGCTGCGGCGGATGGCGCGTCGCTTTGCGACGCTTCATACATTTTGGCGCCTATGGGCATGATCTTTTCGCTAAGATCTTTGGCGGCTTTTTCTAACTCGTCCTTATCGGTTGCTTCCAGATGGGTTTTAGCCTCATCAATCGCTTCTTGAAGAGTCTTTAAATCTTCCTCGCTCAGTTTGTCTTTGTAGTCGGTCTTCATTTTTTCGGCTTGGTAAACAGCGTTATCCAGCTGATTTTTGACCTCAATGGCCTCGCGCTTTTTTTTATCTTCTTCGGCGTGGACCTCGGCATCTTTAGCGGCTTTTTCTACGTCGTCTTTGCTCAGATTACCACTATCACTGATAGTGATGCTTTGTTC
>JBBTWK010000029.1:0-5459 GCA_038062805.1 Patescibacteria group bacterium | reverse complement strand
CTCTACGTATAAATTTGTGAAGGAGTCGCTTCAAGCTGTAGGTCTAAGCGTTAAGGACGAAAAAACGGATATTTTTCTATACGAAGCCAAAGACAGAAAGTTTATAAACGCCAATCATCAATTCAGCGAACTTAGACCATCAAAAAAAGAGATGCCGCATTATCTTGGTATAGGGTGGGGATTAAATAAAAAAGTTTACTTTAAATCTTCTACTCTTGCTCGAAGATTTCGACCGTTAACACCTTTGAGGAGAAAATATTGGGGATATTTCAGTAGCTCTCCAAGAACGACCAGTAGTCTTGGAGTTTCTGACTCCGGGCTTGTAACCCAAGTCCAGAAAGTAAGGCGAAAGCTGAAAAAGAAAAGGATAGATTAGCGCTGCGGGAAAATTTTGTTTTTTGGGAAGGGGTTTTTGCCTAGACTTGCTCGGCGGTACGTTTGTACAAAATCAAAAGCAACGTGTAGGTGAGCGCTCCGGCCATAGCCAGCAAGAAACTTAGTGGATCAGATAAATGGGGTAGTAGCTGGTAAATGATTACCAGAAAGGTGAATGAGCTGATATAGCTAAGTGGCAGACGGCGTATAAAACCCTCTAGGAATTTATCGCCCTGAGATTTGTTTAGAAAGTAGAACACTGTACCGAGCAGCGCCGGAAGGCTAGCAACAACACCTCCCCACACGGGTCCGGCTACTCTGGCGGCCACTACGGCCGCGGCGATGATTGTTCCGCCAATAATAAATCGCAGGTCATAAATATGGCGAGGCAATGGAATCTTTTTGGGTAGCGTGGTGCTGAAATTTCTGAAAAAATAGCGGAAAGCCAGTAGTCCTAGTGCTGCCACCAGACAAATAGTTAAAAAAGCTGCGTTCTCGAATACGAATTTCAGCGGGAGTACTACGGCTAACCAAGCTATGGTTGCCGCTAGGCTTGCTTTTATACTTCTGCGTGGCCCTTTGAATTTTCTTGCCGCTATAAGAAATACTAAGCCGTAGACCAGGGCGGCCGTAAATATCAGTGGCACGATTTTTACCGCGGAACGTGTGGCCGCAGTGCCTTCAGTTATATCTATAAATGCCAGGCCGACCAAAATCGTAGAGGGTAGGCCCGCAACCGCCCCGCCCACACGGGAACCAAGATGTTCTGAAAGCCAAATAACACCCGATACATAAGCGCCTCCAACTAAAAACGAGAGGACGACCTTAAGAGCGAAATCCATATCCTTGAATTATACGCTCAAGGAGGGAAATTTTGTTTTTGGGGAGGGGTTTTGGGTTTGGGTCGTTGTCTTTATTGGCAAAAAGGCCTATAATTTTAGGTACAAAGACCTGCTTTCCGAACTGTCACCGTATGGTGCGCGTGTCTGGGACAACCAGAATAGGAAAGTGGGTCGCTGTATTTTTTAGCGAAAAAACCAGATGTTTTCTATACGAGGCTTAAGTATTTTAATGTAAGCCTGGGAGTCCATTTTTTCTTCGGTTGTGCCATTAATTACTTTGCCGTCCGGAGTAGAGTGAATTTGGCCGGCAACAAAAACAAGCCCATCACTAACAATTGCTTGCGACAATATCGCAGGTGCTTGGGGCGCGTCATCGGTCGAATAGGCTCGCTTCATAAACACATAATATCAAACCAAGGATAAATTTTGTTCTTGGCCTGTCCAGCACATAAGTCATGTGCTGGGGACTTAAGTTCTATTTTCGGTTAAGGATTATCTCGGTTACTTCCATGTTCTTGGGTAAGTCTAAAAGCTGTTTCAGGCAGAGAGCTACGTCGCTTGCCAACATCCAGTTCCCTTCAGCCGTATTATCAACGCCAGCGGCTTTTTCAAATAGTTTGGTTTTAAATCCTCCTGGGCAAAAACTGATTACGCGGCAAGGGTAATCCTTCAATTCGACCTGTAAATTAGCGCTGAAGCCACGGACCGCCCATTTTGATGCGCCGTATACAGCTTGGTCGGCATATGCTTTCGTGCCAATCGATGAAGATACATTAACGATATCAGTACCATCCTTCTTAATGCGGTCTAATAGGTTTGAGGTTAAAAGAATCGGTGCCTTTACGTTGGTAGCCATGGTGCGCTTTATCTCGTCTTCTGTAATTTCTCCGAGGGGCTGAACCGATAAAACTCCGGCACAGTTTATAACCGCTTCCAGTGGTTCATCAATATCCAAAATTTCTTTAGCGGCTTTGATGATGTCATCGCCTTCTCTTAGGTCGTACAGTAAGTTTTCGTCAGCGTATTTGCTGCCATGCCGCGAGATATTAATAACTTTCTTGTTTTCTGCCTTATACAATTTTGCTAGCTCTAGCCCCAAGCCATCGCTCGCCCCAGTAATAACAATCATGCCTACATCATAACAAAACATAGAGTAGTTTCGTTTTTGGGGAATTTAAGCCCTTATTATTTGGGAGGTTTACGTTTGAGGTTGCGGGCGATAATTACCTTGGCCGAATCTTCGTAGTCGTCCCTAAAGCTTGCCACTGATGACAACTCTTCAATAATCTTGACTTTGTAGCCCAAGTCAAAAGCTTCATAGGCAGTCGCCAGAACACAGCCGTCGATGTTGATTCCACAGAGAAAAAGTTCCTTAATCATATGCTTATTCAAAAAATCGACAAATTCGGGATCTTTAAACGCCGAGTAAGTTACTTTTTCGAAGGTGTTGTTCTTGTTTGTGAGGCCAACAAGAATCGGATGTATATTTGTAGCGGGAGGACCAGTGACTTTTTTATATCCGAGGATTTTGTGAAAATTAGAGCTAGGCAAGTTCAGAAATTTAGTAAAAATGACGTAATCATATTTGTTAGATTTGATGTGCTGGAGGATCTTTTCCGGTAGATCAGCTGCCTTTTCGACAGCAAAATTATTCTGTACATCAATGACAACCAAGGCATTTTTCATAATTCAGATTATACGCTCAAGGTGGGAAATTTTGTTTTTGGCCTGCCCGCCCGAATCCCTTTAGTCTTGAAGGTGCTTTACGAGTTCTTTATAGCCTTCAAGTGCTTTATCGAGCTCGATCAAAAACGAAGGGATATACATCTCTGGGTTACTCTGGACATCGCGACTTAAGTCCTCCGGTAACCAAGCTTTAAACTCCTCCGCCTCTTCGCCGGTTCTGGGCTGCTCATCACTGGTGCTCACATATAGATGGGATAGGCGTCGTCTTTCTTCGCCGTTATCACCAGGAAAAACGTTAAGAAAACTTGTCACGTATTTTAGTTTTAATTTGAGCCCGGTTTCCTCGAACGTCTCCCGCATAGCGGCTTGCTCGGGTTTTTCGCCGCTTAATACACTACCACAAGCAGAGATGTCCCAACGACCAGGGTAATGACTCTTGGTCTTTGGCCTTAGCTGTACCCACACTTTCCCGAGCGAGTTAAACACAAATACCAAGACATTCTGGGTTGTGTGGTTATCCTTCTCTGCCTCTTCGCGGGTCATGGTTCCGACAATTTCGTCGCCATCGTTCAAAATATCAATAATCTCTCCACTAGCCATAGCTCAATCATAACAAACAGGAGGGGAAATTTTGCTTGCCCCGCACCAAATCCTGGGCAGAGCAGTCGGTAATCCCGCACATTTTCAGCTCTTTTCGCAATCTGGTTGCAGACTGCTCAAAAACAGGAAAATAAACGGGACGGGTCGGATTGCGGAGCTCCAAGATTTTGGTGCTGGGGTTTTTGCTTGTCTGCCCTCGGGGGAATTTAAGGCTTAAAACCAAACAAAAAACTGTGTAAAACCATTATCCGTGGATATGTTTCCGCTTTACTCTGTCTATTTCAAGCTACTTTCTTGTCGCTAAATCCTAAAGTTATTTTGTCCCTGGTTCGCGGGATGACAGACGAAAAGTACACAAGGCTTGGGGCATGTGGACTAGGGTGCGGCGGTTCATGATTATGCATAAGACCGGCAGCCCCTAAAATCCTGAAGATAGGCTCCCTGCTTACGCCCCGAATTGTTATTTCTACTTTGGGTTTATCTTCACCTACCTGTGGCTGTGGGTGAATTTTTAATACATCTATCTTGGGATCGGCAGCAAGCGCGTCGTATAAAATTTGGTAGCCCTCTGGGGTCATAGTTATTAGTTACATTATCAGTTCGCAGAACGTTCTTGCAAGCACAAGCAAAATTGTGTTTTTGACCTGCTTGTTCGTTGACCCCGAGCTAATCGAAGGGCGGAATCTAAAAATATTTCTATCGGGGGAATTTAAGCCCCGAGGATGAAAGCTAAGAATAACTATCTGCCTTGAGCATTTAGCACCATAACTTAGTAACTTCTTGTTGACTTATTTGATAAAAAGTAATATAGTATAGTAAATGAGTGTAGTCGAAGCAACTGAGACAGATGCTGCTCCTTTTGAAGTCAAATTAGGTGATGAGCAAACTGAGTTTAGTGGCACTACTAGACTCTTTGCTGAAGTTGCTGAACGATTTGGTGTGAATCTAGAACCACAAGAACGCAAGGATTGGCAAACATTGGGCCGAGCAGCTTATATTATCGACCAGTATCTAGATGTGGAAAGAGATGTTGTTGAACCTGACATAGCTCCTAAGCTCTTTTCCGGTGAACCAATAGCTGGGGTGCCAGCTGAATTGTCTGAAGATTGTCGTCAGTTTATAGAACGCCAGACGGAAGTCCGTCAGTCTGAAATCCGCCAACGACTTGAACTGGTCAAGTTGTTGGTTGAGAGACAGGCTGCTGCAGTTACACCCGCTGAAGTCGTGCGTATCAGACGAGAGGAAGCTGAGCTGCTTACAAATTTATCATCACTTGCTACCGATGGCAGACACGACGTATCAGGACGGCATAGGTTTAATGCTTGGTTGGGAACATTTTATAGTACGGGCTATTTACTAGACTCTTTTTTGGATGTTAAAGAAGATTTTGAAAATGGTGCTAGCGGAGTAGAACCTAATCTTCACTCCAGGTTAGTTATAGGGGCGGCCGCGATGAAAGAAGCTCTATCTGCAACCCGCAAAATGTCTCCGAGGCTTCTTGGTAAATGTGCGTTGGTTGCCTTCCGTTACGAGATTCGAAATAAAAAGCCTGATTTCAAAAACCCTGGTGAGGTTATTTAAGAATCAAAAAAGCACCAGTAAAACTGATGCGTTTTTGGTGGAGCTGGTGGGAATTGCGCCCACGTCCGATGGTTTATTAACTAGTCTTCTACAGGTGTATGCCATTTAAAAATTGTTGAAAATGCGGCCGGTAAACGGCCAAAAAGTCGCATTTCCTATTCCTAGGTCTTAACAAGTATTATGGAAAGTAAAACTTGGGCAACCAGATGATATGACACGCTGATAATTCTATCTGATGTCGAATCAAGCGTGGCTTACAAAATTAAATGTAAGCTGGTGCGAAAGCCAAGCCCCCGAAGGGGTTTGAAATTCGCTTTCGGAATGCGGCCAAAAGGCCGAATCCTGAAATAAATGCTATTGCATTTGTTTGGTTTG
>JBBTWK010000028.1:0-3947 GCA_038062805.1 Patescibacteria group bacterium | reverse complement strand
GGCAAAAGTTTAGTTATGCGGGTAATCCAGGCCTTTAGTTCTTCTTCGTTAAAGACATCATTTAAACTAAGCATCCGCGAGCTGTGGCGGATCTGCCTAAAGCCGGGCAGCGGCTTGCCAGCCACTCTCTGGGTCGGTGAATCAAGGGTGATGAGCTCGGGATGTTTTTCTTCGATTTGGCTAAGTTCGTGTTTGAGACTGTCGGCCGCCGCCTCACTCATCATCGATTTGTTTAGTACGTGATAGTTGTAGCGGTAGTCCGAAATTAGTTCACGTAGTTTAGCTGCCCGCTCAGAGATTTTATTATCAGCCATCGAGTAGTCCTCTATACAGGGCATATAGGTAGGAGTGAACGAATAGAAGCACTGCGACCGACAGCAGATAGAATACCGGAATAACCAGCAAATGCACGAATAAGATAAGCGGTAGCATGATTGCCGCCATGACAAGCAGTATAAAAATCGGCAGGAATAGCAAGCGCCTGATAATAACTAGTTGGCGGAAACTGACTAGTTTTTTCGCCGCCCGCAGAGCCTGGCGCGGCTGCATATCTGGCAAGGTTACAATGTAGAGTGCGAAGATTGAGGCACTGATCATATAGATCGACCAGGCAACTAGACCAGTGATTATCATACCCATAATTACCGCGGCCAAGCCGCTGCCAGGGGCTAAAGTCGACATAATCAGCGAGACGAAGGCCGCACCCAAGCTAACGGGAAGCAGCTGGATAATTATTACAGAAATCACTAGCAAGAATGGTACCAGTGGTGCCATTGATTTATAATAGGCATCTTTTGCGGAAAGTTTTTTATCAGCTAGCAGTTGCCGCAAAGCCCATATAACGACCAAGCTTTGCAGTACGATTAAAATACTTTGTAGGATCGAGGCTGACTCCGAACCAGTGCCAGCGCTACCGCTAAGTAGTGATCCAAATCCGCTAACCGCACTAGAAAAATTATAGCCAGTACCCAAATTATCTTTAACCGAACTAAAGTTATTTATTACACTGCTAAGACCGCTCGCCAGCACGATATTTAGAACCAGATAAACCAGCGTAATCCCGCCCAGTATTTTCCAGTTCTTTCGCAGGAGGTTGAAAACTTGGCCGAGCAACTTAAAGCTACCGGGCACGCTCTGCTGGCCGGTGTCTTTTTTAGCAACCTGTTTGTTTTGCTCACGCGTCAATTTCCGCCGTCGCGGTGCTTCCGTCGCCACAGCCTTCCCTGTTTTTCCCATATTTTAATTATATCCGAAAACAGAGGTCTAGTATAACTTGTAGCACGTATTCACAACGTCCGCCTTCGGCGGACTTCTGGCGTACTGCATCCAGATGTGAATACGTGCTAGAGTTTCATTTCGCGCAAGAGCTTGATTCGGGCTTCAACCGGCGGATGCGTACTAAATAGGTTGGCAATACCGCCGCCACGCAGCGGGTTGGCGAAAAACATATGGGCGGTGGCGGTATTTGGTTTTTTCAGGGCACTGCCGTGTTGACCGATTTTTTCAAGAGCTGAGGCCAGTCCATCCGGGTAACGGGTGGTGAGCGCGCCGGTGGCATCGGCCAAGTATTCGCGGCGGCGGCTGATCGCCAACTGCAGCAAAGTGGCGGCAATTGGCGCTAGTATTACAGCAACGATTGCCAAGATATAAATCAGTTGGTTCCCCTCACGACGGTTATCGCCGCCCCAGAAGGTGATGTGCCAGAAAAAATCGGCAATCATCGAGACTATACCCACCAGGGCGAAGGCAACGGTATTGACGCGCATATCAAGGTTTTTAACGTGTCCTAGTTCATGCGCCATTACACCTTCTAGCTCTTGGTCGTCCAAAGTCGCGAGCAAACCCGTGGTCGTACAGACAGCCGAGTGTTCAGGACTTCTGCCCGTGGCAAAAGCATTAGGTGCCGGATCATCCATTATATAAACCTTGGGCATCGGTAAGCCTTCGGTGATTGACAAGTTTTCTACGGTTCGCCAAAGACGGGGGTCATCCTTTTTGCTAATCTGCTTGGCGCGGTTGACGGCCAGTGCCATTTTTGCCCCTGCAAAATAGCTAAAAATGGCGTATGAAAGTGAGAATAGGCCGATTAAAAAAAGCAATCCCGGTCTGGCAAAAGCTTTGCTCATAACATAGGCAAGGCCCCATAGCAGGCTCACGAAAGCCAGCAAAAGGATTACAGTCCGGCGCTTGTTACTGGCGATTTGCTGGTACATTATTTCTTGTCAGAAAAACCGACTTTGACTGGCTTTGCAACTGCCGAGGCTTCTTCGCCAGGGACTTCAAAGAATTCACGAATTTTAAAGCCCATCGTTCCAGCAAAAATATTGGTTGGAAATGTCTGGATTTTGATGTTCAAGTCACGGGAGGCACCATTATAGAAGCGACGGGCGGCCTGGATTTTATCTTCGGTATCAGTAATTTCGTCCTGCAGTTTTTGGAAGTTTTCACTGGCGCGCAATTGCGGGTAAGCCTCGGCTACGGCAAACAAGCTTTTGAGGGCTTTTTGGAAATCGCCTTCGGCTTGGCTAACTTCGCCAACCGTCTGGGCGTTCAATGAATTTGCCCGAGCCTCAGTTACTTTTTGAAATACGGTGCTTTCGTGTTTGGCATAAGCCTTGACTGACTCAACCAAATTGGGGATTAGATCGAAGCGACGCTTCATTTGAACGGTGATGTCACTCCAGGCTTCGTCGGTCCGGACTTTGACGCGCACCAAACTGTTATACATAAACACAATTGCCAGCAAAATTACGCCGACAATAATTAACGCAATGTACATCTGAGCTTACCTCCTTATGGTTTCTGTATAGATTATACATCAAGTATGATGTGAATAAGCATGAGTCCCAAGAAAGTTACACTGTTGATGATGGTCTTTTTACTGGCAATTGGACTATACCAGTACAGCCGGCCACTGCCTGTAATCCAGCCAACGACTAATTTTAGCCAGCCGCAAACCAGCCCAGCCGTGAATTTACCGTGGCCGGCCTATGGCCAAGGGGCGCTCGGTGCTAAAGGTTACGGCGTCTTAGCTACGCACGGCGAGCAAAAACCTGTTCCAATAGCCAGCATTACTAAAGTTGTAACAGCCCTTGCCGTATTAAAAGAAAAACCCCTGGCAAAGGGCGAAAAGGGGCCAAACATCACCATAAATAGCGACGATGTCGCAATTTATAATGAGTATGTTTCCCAGGGTGGTTCAGTAACATCAATCGCAAAAGGTTCACAAATTAGCGAGTATGACGGCCTTCAATCTATGTTGATACCATCGTCAAATAATATGGCCGCTACCGTAGCCAAGTGGGCTTTTGGTTCAGTAGATAATTATGTTAAATATGCCAACCAAATGCTTGCCGATATGGGCTTTAAACAGACACGAGTAGACGAAGCAAGTGGATTTTCCGTTAACTCAGTCAGTACTGCTACCGAACTTATAAAGCTTGGTGAAATAGCTCTAGCTAACGAAGTGATAGCTGAAATTGTGAAGAAAGCCACCGTTAACCTGCCAGTTGCGGGTGAAGTTAGGAACATTAATTGGTTGCTAGGCACCGAGGGAGTAATTGGTATAAAGACGGGCAATACCAACGAAGCCGGCGGCTGTCTACTTTTTGCCGCACAAAAAACAATCTTTGGCCAACCGATAATATTAATAGGTGTGATTTTAGGAGCTCCTGACCGCAACCAAGCCATAACTGATTCCCGTGAAATCTTGCAATCAGTTGAAGATGGCTTCGAGAAAGTCCCAGTTGTCAAAAAAGGACGATCTTACCATAATTATTTTTTAATTCCTCTCCAAGTTGCCCAGTCCAAGAGCTTATCATAAATCACATACTCTGCCTTTTTCAACTCTGCTATGTTTTTTGCGCCTGTGAGGAACATTGCATTTTTCATTCCGGATCCTATTTCTTCGATTGTGCGAACAACTGCATCAACACCGCTTTCAGCAG
>JBBTWK010000027.1:0-4201 GCA_038062805.1 Patescibacteria group bacterium | reverse complement strand
CTATAGATCTCATAATCGCTGCTTGCCTGACGGTTGCACTGTCTCTTTTGATAAAAAATGGTGCTTCGGGCTGGCTGATATTCGCTTGCGCTTTAGCTTGTATGTCGCCAGATCTGGTTTGGGGCTGGCGTTACTATAAATTGTCCGATTTTCGGAAAATAATTTCTGAGCCGATGTCACGATTCTCTAGGTTTCACCAAAAAATTCAGTGGAGCGAAACCCGCCAAGGTATTTTTGTTGAGATTGCTTGGTTTATTTCGTTCGCCTGGTTAATCCATGATTTAATCAAATGAAAATTACGGCGATAAAACAGCAGGTTAAAAATCTGGAGCGGGTGAGTGTGTTTGTAGACGAAAAATATAGTTTTTCGTTGAGCTTAGACGAACTATTGGCGCAGAAACTAAAAAAAGACCAGGAGCTTAGCCAAGCCGATGTCAAACGGCTGAAAAAAATTTCTGATGACGGCAAGCTGCGGGCCCGGTCGTTGGAGTGGCTGCTCAACCGGCCGCATTCTATCCGCGAATTTAAGAATTATTTGTATCGCAAAAAGGCCGACCCGGAACTGGCTGTGGCGCTGGTGCAGGAATTTTCCGATAAGAATTATTTGAACGAGCAAAAATTTGGCGAGTGGCTGATCGAACTACACCGACGCCGCGGCAAAAGCAACCGCGCCATCCACGCCGAACTTTTTAAGAAAGGTCTGGGACGGGAAATGATAGACGAACTGATGCAAGACGGCGGCGAAAATGAAGAACAAAGACTTAAAGAATTGATAGCCAAAAAACGTAGATCCAGCCGCTACAAAAATGACCCGCAAAAATTAGCCCAATACTTAACAAGTCAAGGATTTAACTACGGAATAGTTAGGGAAGCATTATCCATAGATTCCGCCGAGGAATAGGCAAGCTTGCCCAGCACTAAAATCTTGATGCTCTAAATAGAGGTATTCCCTCCACATCTGCGCTTCAGGATTTAGTGCTGGGATGTCAAGCAGGCTTTAGCTGTCAACAAACCCGAAATCTCGTCCTAGATTGTACCATTCAAACAGATACAATCAATCCCCTATTCCCAACATATGTTTGAAATGGGGGATTAAATATATTAGGTAGCTGGAACGGCTTCGATGACTGGAGTTAGTTCTTCCTGCGTAACCTTCACGTCAGCATCCCGTACCAAAATGTAATGGTCGGTAATCTCGATAATTTGGTTACGGTCAATTATCAATGTATCTTCACTAGCGAATAATTTGGACAGTGGCCGGGCAACGTGCAGTTTTTGTACTAACATAGCTTCACTGTCATAAGCAAAGTCAGCGATTTTGCCCAGTTTGTGACGCTTGGTCTTGACCGTTTTATTCAGCAACTGAAAGTGAATACCTAGAATTTCGTTGTGCCGCACCAAATCGTCGCTATGGCTAAGCGAATACTCATCGTTGACGGCTAGGCCTTGAGATAGAATTTCGCGGACGTCTTCTGCCAGCAAAACTTGCTGTTTAGTACCACCGGGCATCTTGCACCACCAACCCAAGATTTTGAGGTTGTGCGGATTGATAATTGGCTCAACGGCAATAGCAATCGGCGAGCCAAGCCGTAGACTCATCACCGGCCGGTTATACAAACTCTTGCTCATTAGCAACATGTCTTTAGTATAACTCCAAAATGCTGGTGCTTGCCCAGTAGTGAGCTTTCGAGATTATCCACATTCGTGGATATAGTCCACTTACAGCGGACGACTCGAAAGTCTACTACTGGGCTTGCATATAAAATCTACAACACATTTGTTAGCTAAAGCACTTTTTGATTACTCGGACCAACCTATAATTGATGGTAATGAAGAAATATGTTGTAGCTATATTTCTTATGCTTATGGGGCTAGTTATGCCGCTGTCGCCGGTATTGGCAGACCCCAATCCACCACGTCTCGTTATCTCTCAATTTAAAATCACCAGTAGCAACGGCCAATTTTTTACTCTATACAATAACACGAATTCCCCGATTGATATGAGTAAAGTCCAGCTGCAATATTTTAATAATTACGATTTATCCAAAGCCACAACTGTAAAAAATCTGAATCTTAGCGGTACGTTACCTGCATACGCTTATTACGGCGTCAACGACGGGGTCTTCCAGCTATGTTACCAGTCAATAATTAATTCAGCTTCCCTTGGTTTTAACTCAACCGCTGGTATGGTGCAGATAAGTGAAATCAGTCAGTCTGGCAGCGGCCACGGGGTAAGTCAAACCATTGACGATTATGTAGCTTGGGCAGCCAATGGTACCAAAAATCTGCCCGCCAATGTGCAGCCATTACCAATTGCTTCAGCTACATCGTTGATGATTCGCCAGCCGATGGACGCAAATAACAACCCGAGTCTTAATGTTCCAGGCGGCGGCTCTTGGCAAACGGCTAATGTTGATAATAATTGCAATGTAACACTAGTGAGCAATAACACAATTATATCTTCGCCCCTAAACCAGCTTTTACCTGGCAGCCCACCACCGGCCACAATTGTTAACGTCAGTGATGACGAACAGCCGGCTTCGGGCGCACTGCCGCCGGCAGATATTGGTCTGGCCGCGCCTCAGGTTAACGAGGCTTTACCTAACCCGGCCGAACCACAGACCGACAGCGAAGACGAATTTATTGAGTTGTATAACTCCAATGGCGTGGCTTTTGATCTAACGGGCTTTAAGCTGCAAACCGGTACTACCACCTTGCATAATTACACTTTCCCTGTCGGCACCATGCTGGCGCCCAAAAGCTTTACGGCCTTTTACTCTATTGATACAGGTTTAAGTCTGAGCAATTCCAGCGGCCAAGCCCGCTTGCTTGATCCAGTCGGGAATACTATCAGCCAATCGGATATTTATGGCACCGCCAAGGAAGGCCAAACTTGGGCGCTGGCTAACGGCGCATGGTACTGGAGCACCACCGTTACACCAAATGCCGCCAACATAGTTAGGCAACCGCTGAGCGTACAATCGTTGTCAGTCGGAACTACTGCCAAGTCTGCAAGCACTACCGCAAAAAAATCTGCCACCACCGCTGGCAAGACGGCTGCTACTCCTAAAGTTAAGGCCGCTTCAACTTCGACCAGCAATGTCTCCAGTTCGCCGGCTGCTAAAAATGCCAGCCCGCTGCACCCGCTTGTGCTTGCAGGTGTAGGCCTTGGCGCAGTAGCATATGCTGCATATGAGTACCGTAATGATCTACGAAACCGCCTCTACCAGTTCCGCCGATACCGAGCGGCTCGGGCAACTGCTGGGGCAGCTACTGGTAGCGCCGGCGCTGGTCGAGTTGAAAGCCGATTTGGGGGGAGGCAAGACAACTTTCGTTCGCGGTTTAGCTCGTGGTTTGGGAAGTAAAAACGCGGTCTCTAGCCCGACTTTCACCCTCAATAAAATTTACAAAGCCAAAAAAGCAGAGATCCATCACTACGACTTTTATCGCCTCCATGAAGCAGGCATTATGAGCGACGAACTGGCCGAATCGCTGCAAAATCCCAAAGTTATTACGGTCGTAGAATGGAGCGACATTGTCCAAAATGTCTTGCCCGATGATAGATTTAGCATAGAGTTTAAACCAACTGCTAATAATCCTGAGGAAAGGGAAATCAGCATTAGTTATCCGGAGACAATAGCTGCAGTTGTGCGAAAATTGGAAACCGTCTGGCAGGAGCAACACCCGTGATTATCTTAGGGATTAGGACTGACAAACCGGAAGCCGAGCTGTATTTATATGATGATAAGAAAGAACTCGGCAAACTTAAATGGCAAGCACACCGCGAACTTTCCAAAACCATCCACTCCAAAATTCAGGAAATACTTAACAAGTTAAGTATTTCCTGGGACGACATCGAAGGAATTGTTTGCTTCAAAGGCCCGGGCAGTTTTACCGGTTTGCGTATTGGTTTAACTGTAGCCAACGCGCTTGCCTACGCCCAAAATATTCCAATCGTGGCGCGCCGCGGCGAAAACTGGCTCGAAGCAGGACTCAAAGATTTACAAACTGGTAAAACCGACAAAATCGCTACTCCGTACTATGACCGTCCAGCGGCCACCTCACCACCCAAAAAATAAAATCTCAAACGTTGCCCAGTAGTGAGCTTTCGAGATTATCCACGTATGTGGATATAGTCCGCCATCGGCGGACGCCCGAAAGTCTACTACTGGGCGTTGCGATTTTTTAAAAGTGGTTCTAT
>JBBTWK010000026.1:0-11269 GCA_038062805.1 Patescibacteria group bacterium | reverse complement strand
CATCATCACCAATGACACGAAGCTCGCTAGCCCGGATGGCTTCGTTGATTTGCGGCGCTTTAGAGATCTTTAGTTACTCCTCACGTTAAGAAGATAATAACAGAGAAGAAAAAAATGAACAAATGCGACAAATGTTCAATGAATGGTCAATGTAGCAATGCTTTAAATGCATTGAATCATTAGAAGCTTTGCGCCGGTTGACGATATTGAAGGGCTTCGCTGATGTGTTCGGGCTCAATACTGAGCTCGCCACTCAGGTCAGCTATAGTTCTGGCGACTTTAACACTACGCACATAGGAACGAGCAGAGATGTTAAGTTTCTCGGCAGCATTATCGAGCAACGCCTTAGCCGGCGGGCTCAAATTTGCTAGTTCGCGGACCTCTTTATTGGTCATTGAGTTATTAAACCGGGCAGCGCCAAAGCGTTGACGCTGAAAAGCGTAAGCCCGCTCGACACGGGGCTTAATGGCGGCTGTTTCGCTCGGCCCGGAGCGTTTTTCTAAAAGTTTGCGATGTTCGACACCGTGCACTGGCAAATGTAAATCAATACGGTCGCTAATCGGTCCTGATACCCTTCTTTGGTACTTCGCAATAGCCGCTGCACTGCAGCTGCAGGGCTTAGTAGTATTAAAGTAGCCGCAGGGGCAGGGGTTAGCAGTGGCTACCAGGATAAAATCCGCTGGGTAGGTGGCCGACTCCTTAGCTCGGGCGATAGTAACATAACCATCCTCCAGGGGTTGGCGTAGCGACTCTAGGCATTGATGGTTGAACTCTGGCAATTCGTCTAAAAACAGTACGCCCCGGTGGGCCAAACTAGCCTCGCCGGGCTTGGGTTTGCTGCCACCGCCGATGATGGCAACGGTGCTGGCGGTATGGTGTGGCGAACGGAAGGGTCGCTGAGCCACTATGTCTTCCGAGCTGGCGGATCCCAAACTGTGCAGGTGAGTAACCTCTAAGACTTCACTATGGTCCAAGTCGGGTAAAATACCGCACATTGCCCGCGCCAACATAGTCTTGCCGGTGCCAGGAGGGCCGTGCAATAAGATATTATGATGCCCAGCGGCGGCTATTTCGAGCGCTCGCTTGGCTATAACTTGGCCGCTAATTTCTGAAAAGTCGATCGAGACCTTCGGCTTTAGCTTTTTGACCAATTTCCCTTTGCCAGTCTGGACAGTTTTTAGAGACAGGGTCTCAGCCAGATCCAAAAAGACATCGCGCAAGCCGGCAGCTGGCTTTATTACAATACCTGGTACCAACAGTGCTTGGTCGAGGTTAGTCGCCGGCACCACAAAAGTTTTGACGCCCATCTTTTTGCCGGCTAGGATACGCCCAACTGCACCACGGACGCTGTTGAGCGAGCCATCTAGACTCAATTCTCCCAAAAATGCACAGTCACTGCCGGGTCTTTTAATCTGCCCATCGCTAGATAGGACAGCAACGGCCATAGCTAAGTCTAAGCTGGTAGCATCCTTGGGTATATCGGCCGGCGAGAGGTTAATAGTTATACGTTTTTTAGGGAAGGGCAAGTCGGAATTGGCAAAGCTGGCCCGCAGACGATCCTTGGCTTCATTGACGGCCTTGCTGGCGTAACCAATGATGGTAACAGAGGGTAGACCCTTGGTAATGTGGCTCTCAACTTCAATCAAAACGCCTTCGCCCCCTCCATAATCGACAATACTTTTTATACTACTGGCCACTGCCGCCAATTATGCCGATTGGATAACGTAAAGAAAATTGCTCACGCTTTAAAAGTCTTCCGCACCGTAGCCATAAAGTAGCCGCTCCGCGCCGAGTGCACTTCGCTTAGGGGCGATAGTACACTCGGGCTGCACTTAGCAGAAAGCCACTTAATAACTACGGTGCCCGCGGCTTTATAGACTTAAGCCCCGAGAGAGAAAAGAGGGTCCGGGCATCAGTAAAAACAGATGAATTTGGTAGACGGCTGACGGATCAAGCCGAAACTTTGTCTCGTTCCTCCTGCATTTAACGAACGAGACCGCTTGTCGTTGTTTCGGCGCGGCAGGCGGCGTATAGCAAATTCTGTCTGCTTTTTACTGCGCCCGGGAGGTTTTGCATACTTTTGACGGCCAAAAGAACATACATAAAAATAATTTACCTTTTGTTAATAAAACAAAGTGCCCTGTGTTTTGCAGGGCACTTTGTAGAGTTTTGTTGGGTGTTTGCCCGGCAGTGAGTCCGCCTTAGGCAGATCTACTGCTGGGTTTGGAGGTTGATTTTAGCTCTTTGTTTTATAACTGTTTTCTGGAAGGAACAACGGCTTGCGAGAAGCCGTTGTTACTATTCGTTTTTGTTTTGAGCACTTTTTTTACTCAAGTGCCATTTTCATCTTATAAATCTAATATTCAGCTGTCAACATGATTATGCTAAAAACCTGTGTATAACTTTTAGCGGTTTTGACATTATTGGTCGGCTGACCAACCATTTTGACGGTCTATCTAAACCAATTTGCTGCGTTACCACTGCCAAGTTGAACCAGCGACAAACTACGTCGGATAAATTTTGACATATGGTTTTACTAACTTTCGTTACCGGCCATTTTTTGGCCGGCCTAAACAAGGCAAGATAATTAATAGCGCCCAGCGCACTGTCAATCAGCCAGCCATTTGGCGAATCATTGAGCGTCGGGCGTAAAATCCAGCAAAGAATAAATACGAGCCTAGGACTAGCCGAGCATAAACAACCCGAAAATATTAGCAAGTTGCAGGTAGTCTATAAATACTCAGACTGATGGTGCCAAGCCATTCATCAATCGACTTAAGTACGGCATTTTATTGTTCATATTTTGTTTATATATTGGGTTCGATGATAAAAGTACTACATATATATCACACACATCTAATCTGTACTATTGTCATTATCACAATATAGCTGTATTGACTTAGCCGAGCAAGTGTAGTAGGCTAACGGGGTAAGTCCAAAAACAAAAACTTACCATTCGACTCGCTCTGCTCGCTCATGGCAAGTCGAGAAATTGAATGACCCTGAGGCCGCCTTACGGCGGATCGAGGGGCAAATCTCTTCGGGAGAATTATAACGCTCAGGTGCGTCTAAAACGCATTAAGAGCGGTCAGTCAACAGCATTAGGCGGTAAGCGCTATAAAGTAATAATTTAATGAGCGCATTTACCGCCGATGCTCTATGAGTTTATATATAATGGTAGCGTGAAACATCGCAATCGGCACCTTGTACTACCAGCAGTCTTATCTGCTGGTAGTTTTATTGGTCTAATTTTGATTATGCTCTTAAGTGATCCGGTACAGAATGTTTCCTACGCTCTTTTCTTCTTCACTATTTTATTAGTTTTTTTACTTAGCTTAGGTCATCTATTATTAGGCTTATTCTCTCGCAAAATCAGCCGTAAATTACGCCCCAAAATCCTAATCATTAGTGTTCTTTTAGTAATTATATTAATGTTTCGCAGTGCTGGTTCCCTGAACTGGGTAGATATTTTAGTGATGCTGCTCCTCAGCGGAGGGCTGCTTTTTTACAGTGGCCGCCGTATCCATTAATGTATAATAAAACTAATGAATGAAACAGGTAGTGGGGAACCCAAATTTGAGGTAGTTCAGCCAGTTGAGGGTGCTGAAAGTACCAAAACGCCCGTTGAGCAGGTACAGCCAGCATCAGAGGCCGCGCCAGGCAAACAAACTTTGCCGGCGACCCCACAGCTGCCCGTAGCTCTACCAGATATACCTGTGGCTACTCCGGCTTTGCCGGTTCAAGACGATAATGTGGGGCCGCCAGTGGCCTCGCCCAAGACCTCCAAGCTGCCAGCGGCTGAAAAAAATCTAATAGAGAAGCAGTGGGTGCAAAAAGCTAAAGAAATTGTGGCTGATACCAAAAGCGACCCTTATAGACAAAAGACTGAAATGAGCAAAGCCAAAGCTGACTATATCCAAAAGAGGTTTAAGAAAGTAATAAAAACGGACGACCCATTCGATGCAACTCAGGGTCGCCCTGAGCAAGGCCGAACGGGCGACCCGGTCACAGCATGAATCTGTTAGTAGTTCTGGCGAGTTTTCTGGTGTTGGTGCTAGCCGGCTGCGGTTTTGGTTATCTGTATGTGCGCCGCCTGTACCGCGAACAGAAAAATTACGAACGGGGACTAAAAATGGTTCCGGTACTGATACATCTACCCCCACCCAGTGACGATACTGACATACAGGGGCGGGACGCCCGTGATGTAGTGGATGAAAACATCTCTCGGGCACAAGTTTTATATGGTATTTTGGCCAGCACTTTTCAAAAGGGTATTAAAAGCAAGTTTTACGGCCAGCGGCATATCGCTCTGGAAATAGTCGCCTCTAAAGGCTCGGTCCATTTTTATGCGGCGGTGCCGGTGGTCCTGCTGGGTGTGGTAGAGCAGGCTATCGTCAGCGCTTACTCGACAGCCCGTCTAGAAGAAGTGGCTGAACACAATATTTTTAGTCCGGTCGGGCGGATATCAGGAACGCTCGGCGGAGAACTGGTTCTAAAAGAGGACTATGCCTATCCAATAGGTACCTATCAAGAGATTAAGCGCGATACGATGCAGGCTCTACTCAATGCCTTTTCGAACTTGACCAAAGAAGATGGCGCCGGAATTCAGATTCTGCTGCGCCCGGCCGAGAGCTCCTGGCGCAAGCACGCCCACCACGAAGCAACCGCCAAAAGAACTGGCAAGGCCAAGTCAAAGGGTCTCGATAAAGCTTTTTCTGGAGCCGGCCAAGTCTTTACGGCTTTAGCTAAACCCCCTGACGCTAAAGACGGCGAACCGGAAAAACCCAAAGACGAGCCGTCGTCGCTCGACCAATCACTCGCCCAATTGATAGAAGAAAAGACCAAGCAGCCGGGCTACGAAGTCTTAATTAGGGTAGTGGCATCATCTAACGTGACTCAGCAGGCCCAAACAATTTTAAATAATCTGGTAGCTACTTTTGCCCTGTTCGACGCTCCGGGCCGCAACGGCTTTAAATTTGTACCGGCGAAAGATACCGACAGTTTTGTAACGGCTTATATCTTGCGTTTCTTTCCCCAAAGCAAAGACGAAAACATCTTGAATGCTACTGAACTTGCGACGCTATTTCACTTCCCAGACCAGCAAAATATCCCTACCAGCCAGCTGGAGCGCCAAGCTTCCAAACAGGTCGATGGGCCGCGCAACGTACCCGAAGAAGGGCTACTACTAGGCTATAACATGTTCCGCGGTGCCAAAAAAGCCATCCGATTGTCGGAGACTGACCGGGCGCGGCATATGTATGTCGTCGGCCAGACTGGTACTGGTAAGTCCACCTATTTAGAGAATTTAGCTCTCCAGGACATGCTAGAGGGTCGCGGCTTTGCCTTTGTAGATCCACACGGCGATACAGCTGAGAAACTGCTGGCAATGGTGCCAAAGGAGCGCACAGAGGACGTTATTTACTTCTCCCCGGCCGATACCGACTACCCCATGGGCCTCAACATGTTCGAGTTTCATAGTGATGACCAAAAAGACTTCCTAATCCAGGAAGCAATCAATATGCTATACAAACTATACGACCCCGGCCATACCGGTATTATCGGTCCGCGTTACGAGCATATTTTTCGTAATGCCGCCCTGACAATCATGGCTGACCCGGCCGGCGGTACTTTTGTGGATATTCCTAAACTTTTTCGCGACCCGGCTTTTGTCGAGCAGAAGCTAAAACACGTTAAAGACCAAAACGTCATTGAATTTTGGCGTAAAGAAATGCCTCAGTCTCAGCGCAGCAACGACTTCGGCGAGGTTATCAGTTGGTTCGTCTCCAAGTTCGGAGCCTTTTTAAGCAACGAAATGATGCGCAACATCATCGGTCAGACCAAAAGTTCGTTTAACCTACGTGAAATTATGGACGAGGGCAAGATTCTGCTGGTTAATCTCAGTCGCGGCCGCACCGGTGATCTCAACTCCAAACTACTGGGTATGATTTTTGTAATGAAATTCGAGGCCGCGGCCATGAGCCGGGCCGATGTCCCGGAGGAATACCGGCGCGACTTTTGTCTGTATGTCGATGAGTTTCAAAATTTCTCGACAGAATCCTTTGCCGACATCTTAAGCCAAGCCCGTAAATACCACCTGAATTTGATTGTGGCTAACCAGTTTACTACCCAGTTGAGCGATGAAATCCGGGATGCCGTCTTTGGTAACGTTGGGACCGTGGTGTCGTACCGCGTAGGCACCAATGATGCCGAGTTCCTGGCCAAACAGTTCGCGCCAGTTTTTGATATCGAGGATTTGCAATTTATACCAAACTACAACATGGTGGTGCGGATGATGATCGGCGGCGTACCCGTACAGCCCTTTTCTATGTCAGCTCTGCCGCCGCTAGGCAGTCCCAATAAGCAACTGGCTGATGCGCTGAAACAATTGTCGTGGGCTAAGTATGGCCGACCTAGAGCCGAAGTTGAAAGAACCATTTTCGATCGCCTCAAAACAGAGGTAAGAACACCAATGGGTATGGCGGGTGGCCAGCCTAATTTACCACCCGGAGCCGGTAGCCCCTGGGCCAGCTTACCCAGTGGGTCGGCCGGTCTTCCGCCCGGAGCTGGCCGCCCGCCAGCCCTGAGTTCGTCACCATTCGGACCGGTTCAGCAGCCAACATCTTTACCATCGGGCTTGTCAAACGGTGGTTCAGGCAACTCCTTCTTAGATGAGTGGCTAGCTAAGCGTAAGCCAACTACACCAAGCGGGGCTAGCCCGGCCTTTTTGCCTCCGCCAGCAGCGCGCCAGCCACACATCGAGCCCGTTAACTTGAGTACAGCCAGTCCAAGCCCAAGTCAAGCCGGTCAAGCCGGAGAGCTTAAGATCAACCGCACTTCCGAGCCCCAAAAACCTGGGGAGCTAGTCACACCAACTAGCGACCAAGGTCAGAGCGTGCGTATTGATAAAGACGGCAACATAAATCCCATCTAAAGCCTGCGGCTTTAGAAAGCGTTCTTTTGCAAAAGAACCAAAACTAATCATACTTTTGGCCGTCAAAAGTATGCAAAACCTCCCGAACGCACCAGAAACAAGCAGATTGAAGCTAAACTGTTCCGAAGCGCGCCAAAACAACGCAAGCGGTCCCTCACTATTTCCATATGAGGTTCGGGACTGAGTTTTGGCTTGATTCACTTCTCCCGCAGTTTAGCTTCATCTGTTTCTGGCGATGTTCGGAATAAGTAAAAAGGCATTAAAAAAGACCCGGGTGGGTCTTTGCGAGTGAGGGGGAGGGCGGCCGAAGCCGCCCGTCACCCCTCGATGCGGATCGTCTACCCGGATCCGCGACGGTTGAAGCCCTACGGGTGCCGTTTCTCGGCGAGCCAGACGCCCACCAGAGAGAGAACGACTCCACCGATCCCCAGGAAGCAGATGGCCAGAAGCAGGCTGCCTCTGGTCTCGAAGCTGCTGCGGATCTTGGGGTGCTCACCGCCGAAGAGGGCCAGCAACAGCACGAAGAGCACGATAAACAGTGCCACCATGCCGAGGCCGATCCACGTCAGCCAGTACCGGTTTTTCACTAGTACACCTCTCTTTTCGGCCTCGCGGCCGGCTACTTGCGGACGCGGACGGCCAGGTAGCGGGTCATCCACGCCCACGTGATTCCGCTGCCTGAGCGTAGCTCAAGCTGCCTGTCACCATCGAAGGGCGCCAGCATGAGCACCGTGCCGGTGACGGTCAGAGCCCCAGGGCTGAGCGAGATAACCGGGAGCTGCGTACCGAGTTGGCGATTAGCTGCGCCCAGAGCGATCAGCTCGACGAAGGTGGCCGGGCGGTAGCCCCGCCGGTTGAGCAGATCGAGGGCTTCTTCGGACGACAGCATCTTGCACGGGTCGATCAGCGCGAAGCTCTTCGGAAGAAGCGCTGTCGGGAAGAACCCGGGCACCAGCTCCTTGATGCCAGGATCGACGTACTTGTACTGCCCCCTTCTGATCTGAACCTCCAGATCGATCGTGGGGTCGTGGCTCGTCTGCTCCAGCGTGATGTGCTGGACATCGAGGTCGGCGACCAGCTCCGCGAACTTCTTGATGACGTTCGGGTCGGACAGAGCCCGGTGGAGATTCTCGTCGGGAGCACCGAGCTCCCGCACCTGCTTGAACAGGTCGGTGGTAAAGGCTGCGAGCAGCCCCGCTCCACTAACCATAGCTGATTTGTCACCCTTGGCCATTTCTGGCACTCCTTTCTCGCCCCTCACCCGATATTAGTCGAGCCCCAGACAATCTAGGCATGCTTCGGCAGGATTGCCGAGAGCAAGCTGCGGACGAAAATCATCCGCAAGTTGCCCTCGGCAAAAACTAGGCCCCGTAGTGAGCTTTCGATATTATCCGCCTATGGTGGATATCAGCTCGCTTATGGCGAGCGAACCGAAAGTCTACTACGGGGTAGGCTTCAAATTTGAATGTACCACCCAACCCACCGAGGTAGATTAAGTAAGCTGATTATACCTCTTTTGCTCTAAAAAGTCAATGTTCCTGTTGGGGAGGTAATCTAATAAAAACCGGTTGTTTTAAAGAGTCTAAATTGGTACAATATTAACAGATAGGAAACACCTGGAGCTCCCGCGATATTTCAGATGTTTTCGTCAGGGAGCGACACCCCGCTCCTTTTCCAGGGTGGAGTAGTCTGCAGTCAGATTACGGAACACCTTGAAAAGGTGCGCGGGTAAACAAAGAAACAAGAGAGGGTTATTTTTTCAGTGAGTCCCGTTAGAAGTAAGTATTTTATCAAAGATAAAATCTGCCAATTCGCTGGCAGCGAATTGGACTTCTAACGGGATGAGCGATAATAAAAAAGTGAGCGGTAAATACGATGCCAGTCAGATTCAAGTTTTAGAGGGGTTAGAGCCGGTTCGCAAGCGCCCGGGAATGTTTATTGGTAGTACCGGCATTGAAGGCCTGCACCACTTGGTTTGGGAAATTATAGATAATGGCATCGACGAGGCTTTGGCCGGCTTTGCCAATACCATCTCGGTGGAAATTTTAGAAGATGGCGGTATTACGATCATAGATAATGGCCGTGGCATACCAACCGATAAGCACGCCAAGACCGGTAAGAGCGGCGTAGAAACAGCTTTGACAGTTTTACACGCCGGTGGCAAGTTCGGCGGCGGTAGCTACAAGGTCTCCGGCGGTTTGCACGGTGTTGGGGTGAGTGTTGTTAATGCCTTGTCGGCCAAGCTGATGGTTTCGGTCTTCCAGAAAGGCAAAATTTACAGCCAAGAGTACGCTCTCGGTGCACCAAAAACCAAACTGGAAGTGACAGGTACTACCACTAAAACGGGCACAGAAATTACTTTCTACCCTGACTCTACGATTTTTGAATCTGTCATATTTGACTACGACACCATCTTAGATCGCCTGCGCCACCAGGCATATTTGACCAAGGGCGTCAGAACTTCAATTGTCGATAGACGCAGCGGCCAAGAGTATGCTTTTTACTTTGAGGGCGGCATTGAATCTTACGTTCGGCACTTGAATGTTGGCAAGGAAGCGTTAGACGACGACGTATTTTATGTCGAAAAACAGATCAAAGACACTATTGTCGAAATTGCAATGCAATATTCCGATGCTTTTTCAGAAACTGTCATGCCTTTTGCCAATAACGTTTATAACGTCGACGGCGGCACGCACCTTACCGGTTTTCGCACGTCCCTGACACGCGTCGTAAATGATTACGCCCGCAAAAATGGCTTAATCAAGGAGAAGGAAGAAAATCTAACTGGTGAAGATTGCCGGGAGGGCTTAACGGCCGTCATCTTAGTTAAAATCCCCGACCCGCAGTTTGAAGGTCAGACTAAGGGCAAACTAGGTAATCCCGAAATGAGCGGCTATGTCGGCCAGGTTATGAATGAGTGGTTTAACTATTACCTAGAAGAACATCCTCAGGTGGCCCGCAAAATTATCAACAAAGGCCTACTGGCGGCCAGGGCTCGTATGGCCGCCCGAGCGGCCCGCGACAACATTATTCGTAAAGGCGCGCTAGAGGGCGCTAGCTTGCCAGGTAAACTGGCGGACTGTGCTACCAAAGATCGTTCCCAGGCCGAACTTTTTATCGTCGAGGGTCAATCGGCCGGCGGCAGTGCTAAGGACGGCCGTAACAGCTTCTACCAGGCGATTTTGCCGCTGCGCGGCAAAGTTTTAAACGTCGAACGTGCTCGACTGGATAAAATGCTGGCTAATCAGGAGATCCTAAACCTCATTAAAGCTATGGGCGTGGGAATTGAAGAACAGTTCGATATGGCCGGCCTGCGCTACGAGCGGATAGTTATTATGACTGACGCCGACGTTGATGGCTCGCACATCACCACACTGCTTTTGACTCTATTTTTCCGCCACTTTAGACCGGTACTAGAGGCCGGGCATATTTATGTGGCCCAACCACCCCTGTTTGGCATTGGGACTGGCAAAAATCGCCACTATGTCCAAACGGAAGAGGAGCGGGACAGTTTTCTGGATGGATTAATCGAAGAACGGCGTGCCAAAGGTGTCAAAATTGATAAATCAGACGAAAAGGCCAAGCAGGCCGGCATATCTCCACCCCAGCGCTACAAGGGCCTTGGTGAAATGGACGCCGAACAGTTGTGGGAAACAACCATGGATCCAGCTAATCGAGTGTTAGTTCAGGTCAGGATAGAAGACGCTGAAAAGGCTGACTCTATTTTTTCTAAGCTGATGGGCACCGAAGTAGAAATGCGCAAAAACTTTATACAATCCCGCGCTAAATTCGCTAAGGATCTGGATATATAACCATGGACGACCGGACAAAACAGCCACTGCCCAGTATCGAAAAGCACTCCAAACTGGTTTTACACCGTTCCGTCGAAGAAGAAATGGAGACCAGTTACTTACAGTATTCTATGAGCGTGATTGTGGCTCGGGCTTTGCCCGATGTCCGTGACGGCCTTAAGCCGGTTCACCGTCGGATTTTATATGTTATGGACAAAAATAACCTGCGGGCTGGGTCCAAGCACATCAAAAGCGCCCAGATCGTCGGTGAAGTCATGGGTAAATACCACCCGCATGGCGACACGGCCATTTATGACTCCATGGTGCGTATGGCTCAGCCGTTTTCGACTCGCTATCCCCTGGTAGACGGCCAGGGTAACTTCGGCTCTATGGACGGCGACCCGGCTGCCGCTTACCGCTATACCGAAGCCCGCATGACCAGAGCCAGTGAGGCCTTGCTCGATGATATAGACAAAGAAACCGTGCCTTTCCGTGATAACTTCGATGGCTCCCAACAAGAACCAGAGGTACTACCTTCTAAACTGCC
>JBBTWK010000025.1:0-22981 GCA_038062805.1 Patescibacteria group bacterium | reverse complement strand
AATCTTCATAATTCAGACCCTCACCAGTTCGCAGGCTCCAGGCGTCAACACTGGCTTCGGCAGCCAGCAGTCTATCGACCAGCTGTTCTTTGCTCATCTCTAAACTGAATATTAATACTGCTCCTTGTTTGGCTTTGATAGCGATATCCAGCGCAATATTTAACATCAAAGCAGTCTTACCCATTGAGGTGCGAGCGGCAATAATGTCGAGATCCGATCGCTGGAGTCCGGCTAGCATCTTGTCTAGGTCTTTTAGGCCTGTCGGGATTCCGCGAATGCCGCCTTTGTGACGATGTAGATCGTCTAAGCGATCGAAGCTTTCACCCAAAATTGATTCTAGGCTAGTAATGTTTTGTCGGACGTGTTGCTGGCTGACTTCAAAAAGGCTTGTCTCTGATTCTTCAATCAACTCCGGGAGTGATTTATTGTCCTGGGCGCCAATAGCGGCTATTGCCTGCGAAGCCTTAATTAATCGACGCCTGACCGATTTATCAGCCACAATTTCGGCATATTGCTCCATATGGGCGGCGGTTGGCACAAAGTTTGTAAGCTCGGTTAGGTAGCTGGCGCCACCAATCCGGTCTAATTCACCGCCGCTTTTAAGTTGTTCGCTCAAAGTTAAAATGTCGATCGGGCTACGCTTATCGTGCAGTGAGCGCATAGCGGTAAAAATCAATCTGTGCTGATCATTAAAAAAGTCTTCGGCAGATATTTGATCGGCAATTTTGACGAAAGAGTCGCTATCTATAATTAAGCTGCCCAGCAAAGACGCCTCGGCATCAAGATTTTGTGGTGGTGCACTAGCGGTATTACTATCCATCTTTTTACGATTCTAACATTTCAGCACTACCGAAAATATTGCTTATGGTTGCCAGCTTATCCGACCGTAGCGTTGGTTCAGTGGACCTCGAAGGCTTAGACCCGGAGGGTTTGATTGACAACTTTTCAGATAAAACGCATTTTACTTCTATCTTTGCGCCGCTGAGGTCTTCTATCACCTCGCTAATTAGTTGTGTGTGGCGCGCCCGTTCAACTTTCTTTTTGTGCAGCGGGAACTGAAAGGTCAGTGTCATAACACTGCCTTTAACTTCAGGTTTCGCTAGCCGCAGGGCGGTGTAAATTGAGGCCACTCGTTTTTTAATCTCGTTTAGTGCGTCGGGCCATAGGGCTAAATTAAAATCCGCCGGGACTTTGTTTCCCGTTGGTTCTTCCGCTGGCTTATGCCGCAAGTCGGCCACTACGGCATCGGACTTAGTATTAATGACTGCCCCTAATTGGTGATTTACTTGCGCGGCCTCTAGCAGCGATATTTCTAAAATTTCAAAGGGTTGTTTAGAGCCGCTGACGTCAAGCAGGTTCTTTAAAAGGCTTGTGGTCCAGCTGTAGCGGGTCACCCCCGCGGTAATTATCTCGCTGCGCAGTCGCTTGCTGAGCTGGACGGCTATAAGCGCCGGACTATTCCCCGCTTCTTTCAGCTCGCCCAGAAGACTGAGAATATCACCCGATGCACCAATATCGATAAACTCAATAAGCTTTGAAACCGAGTCGGCTGGCGGCAAACCTAAAAGTTGGCGGGCATCACTTTCGGTAATGAGACGATCGGCGCCACTCAATTGATCCAGCATACCAATACTGTCTCTGAAACTACCCTCGCTGTGCTCGGCTAGTAACTCTAAAACTGCTGGATCTACGATGATTTTTTCTTTCTTGGCGATATTTTTAAGATGGGCTACGACTTTAGTCGTTTCGACCGGTCTGAAGTTAAAGCGCTGAGTACGGCTGATAATTGTTTCTGGTAATTTGTGGGGCTCAGTTGTGGCTAAAATAAAGATGCAGTGGGCTGGTGGTTCTTCTAGGGTTTTGAGCAGGGCGTTAAAAGCCTCTTTAGTTAACATATGGACTTCGTCGATGATATAGACCTTGTATTTAGCTGAAGTCGGCGCGATATGGACTTTTTCACGAATGTCACGGATCTCGTCGATGCGGCGATTGCTGGCAGCGTCGATTTCTATGATGTCCAGATGTATGCTCTCATCTATATATGCCAGATTATTAACTGCATGAGCTAAAATCCGGGCTACACTAGTTTTTCCCACTCCTTTCGGTCCGGCCAATAAATAGGCATGGCTGATGCGCCCACTTTTTATGGCCTTATCCAAAGTCTCGGTTATTGGTTCTTGGCCAATTACCTCAGAAAAAGTCTTTGAACGATATTTTCTATATAGTGCCTGCCCCATAACTAATAATTATACAGCCCACTATCCGTGCGGTCTGTTGTGATTTCTTTTCTGGCTATTAGCTATGGACTCTTAGCAATCGGCTATAGGGCGGCTTCGAGGGCGGCCCACTCAGCATCAACGCTGTCGTCTTCGGGGATATTGACACTAACTTGGTCGCCAGATTTGGCTTTGAAATAGGTTACGCTGGCTAACAGGACTCTGTATTGTTTATCGCCGACGTCCACAAAATAGTGGCCGTCTTTTTGATTAAGTACACCAACTATCTGTTTCCTGGGAATGGGGCCGATTTGTTTATACAAAAAGGCGCCATCATCGGCGATTGTTAATTTCAAAATATCACCCTGAACGAGTTTTGACTTGCTGGCGTAATTGGCTGGCACCGGATAGGTTTTAGCGTCGCTGCCGACCATATTTTGGCCGTCAAATACACCTTCAATAATTTTGCCCAGAGACTTATCTATGACTTTGTCGGTCAAAACAGAGTCCTCGCCCACAAGACTAACCAGTAACTCCTTGGCAGCTGCCAAGCTTGTTTCGGCCTCGTTGATCAAAGACCGTAAGCGCTTTATTTGCTTTTCTGGTATGTCTGACATCTTTGTTATTACTCCACTGGTCCCCGTCTTTGTTTGATAGACTTACCCCAAAGCTAACATAGTTAGCAAGTCAAGTCAAAGTGTCAAGCGTAGTGTTGTGGATAAATATTTTATACTCACAGTCGGATAATGCGATAACGCACGCTTCTTTGTATACAAAAACTGCCCGAGTCAAGAATTCCCGGGCAGCCAAGTAGGGCGATTTAACTCTAGGAAAGTTCGACGGTGGCGCCAGCGGCTTCCAAAGCCTTTTTGGCTTCTTCGGCTTCATCCTTGTTAACTTTCTCTTTGACGGCTTTTGGGGCGCCATCGACTATAGCTTTGGCTTCACCAAGTCCCAGGCCTGTAACATCCTTTACGGCTTTGATAACGGCTACCTTCTGGGCTCCAGGGTCTTTGAGAATGACGTCATACTCACTCTTCTCTTGCTCGGCTGGCACGGTATCGCCACCACTTGGAGCAGCGGCGACTATGGCTGCAGGTGCAGCTGCGCTGACGCCCCAGTGTTCCTCTAGAAACTTGACAAACTTGCTTATCTCCAGAGCTGACAACTTATCGAGCTCCTTTACTAGCGATGCGAATTCCTTGGGAACCTCGGTCTTTTTTTTATCGGTCTCGGGCTGATCTTTGCTAACCTTCTCGGTCTTGACCGCTTCTACGACTGCGGCCTCGGTTGCTGTTTCATCCTTAACTTCTGTTACTGTGTTTTCTACCATGACTCCACTCCTTATTTACTTTATTATTCATTTACTTTGAAGAACATCGGCTCGAGCGTTGAGTACATTAAGTACTCCACGCACATTGCCAGCTAGAACGTTAACGAAGCCACTAATCGGTGCGCTAATTGTGCTGATTAAGTGGGCCCGTAAAACATCTCTGGCCGGCAGGCTAGCTAGATCTCTGACCAGGTGTGCCCCAAGAAGTTGCCCATCGGCCGTAATGGCGGCAACGAATTTAATTTGCGGATGTGTTTTGGCGAAATCAGCCAGGTTGCGTGCTGGCGCGACTTCGTCGCCTGCATTAAAGGCGTAGAACAGCTGGCCCCGCAAGTCGGATGTGTCTATCGTGCTCAAGACGTCGCTAGATTGTAGAGCCTTTTTGAATAAGCGGTTTTTTATTACATGGAGAATAGTGCCGTCGACAGCAGCGCTGTTTCTTAGCTGCTGCATAGCTTTAACTGGCGTGCCCTGGTACCGAGCGATCACTGTCAGTTTCGAGCCAGCTAAAAGCTTCGTTATATCTCCGACAACTTTCTCTTTTTTCTGTCTAGTTAGTGCCATACTTACATCCTCTTAAATTGACTATCGACCGTCAAATAAAAAATCTTTGGTCGTTAGCACCAAAGACTATTTGAACTCTATCAATTCATTTGACTTCGTTCAACCTCGGTAGCGGATTAAGTGTGCGAACTTCGCGCACGGCTACTGTCTTTGGTCGCTGCGATTAATTTAGCATACATTCAAGGTGTTAGCAAGACTTTATCGTCGTTTCTTATCGGATAAGATTCTGGCTACATGGGGGTGAAACTCAGCAATTCTATCACTTAACTCGGCTAGAAAGGTCAGCAGTTGCTGGTTCTTTGGGGTTTTAAGGGCTTTAGCTAAGGCGGCCGCATCGACCTCAAATTTCCAGCGTACATTATGACCGAGTAGCAGGGCATAGACGGCGTCCTTGGCGCTGACCAGTATCATTTGCTTATATAGTTCACCGCTTAGCTTGAAGGCTTTATTGAATGGCTGATCGAGACCAGCGGTCTCTATAGCCTCCGGCACGGCGTATCCAAGTCTAGGGCTGGCAACTGAAATTTTTACCTGTCTCGCACTAACTTCATTCGTAAAGGCTAGTAGGGTCTGATAATCGCTTGTTACTTCAAAATGGTAATTGGCTCTCGATGCTACATTTTTTAGCTCAGCGACCAACGCTAATTCTTTTTGTTGGTAGTTCAAACCTATACTCCGGGCCTGATCAAGAAGCTGGAATTCGTTGCGAGGATTAGCTGCAAGTAATTTTATTGGTTCATCTCCCGGAAGGACCGGAGTTGACCAAGCTAGTTGTTCGACTATTTTATTGACCGACACTGGCTCATCGTCGATCGACAATCTATCAACAGTTTTTTCATCCAGTAACTCTTTGATCTCTGATTTATGAAGTTGCAGCGGTGTGAGAAGATTGATAGCTGCTGTCAGTTGACCCTGATTTTTAACCTTAAGCGAACCTGATTTGGACAGCATTTGCTTCTGCAAGTTTATAATACCTTCGAACTCTACATCGGTT
The DNA here is from genome assembly GCA_038062805.1 of Patescibacteria group bacterium. Taxonomy (GTDB): domain Bacteria; phylum Patescibacteriota; class Saccharimonadia; order Saccharimonadales; family UBA10212; genus UBA6824. The sequence goes on along the minus strand of JBBTWK010000025.1, from coordinate 17,874 downwards.
TTGGAATTATTTTTCAGGTCTAGGCGCACCACAACCCCTTTTCCCTGGCGCTTAGGCTCCGGGAGTAGTGGATTAATTGCCTGCCAGATAAGGTTGTTAATCTCGACAACGCTTAGTATTTGACCGTCTAGACTACAAACAACTTCTTTAAAGTCTTTGGGGAAAAGCTGGCATAGCAAATCATAGGCGGCTACGGCCTTTTTGAGATGTTCAATGTCGGCTTCGAGTTCATCTCTCGCCCTTTTTGTATAGATTCGCTCGGTCTTTTTGGCAATCAGTTCAAATGATATCTCAGGGGGCACTTTTAAAAACAGGTTGATATTGGGTCTAGGGATACCTAACAGTTGGTACTCCAAACTGTCGACCCACATAAAAAACCCCCGTTGCTGCGCCAAATTGTCGAATCGTGTGCCTTGGTGAGCCATATTTGAACCGACATAGCGGTTAGCCAACACTACCTTTCCTTCGTCGATAGCCTTCTTTATCTGCGGCGCAGCCTCATACCGGTCGAGCGCAAAGAACATTGTTGCTGTGTAGGGACTAACCTCACTTGCCGGGCCATAATCACCGTTTAGGTAGCGCTTAACGAAATAGCTCGATATTTCATTGTAGCGGGGAAAGTCAAAAACGGCCACTTCATGACCGACGGCTTTCAGTCTTTCTGCAAGCAGCCTAAACTGAGTGCCTTTCCCAGAGCCATCCGAGCCCTCTAGGACTATGAAGATGCCAGGGTGGTTTTGCATATATTACTATCCATTATCCCACCCTACTTTTTCAGACCCTTGATTTTAATCGGCTGAGCACGTTTGTCTTTATAAGCTTTTGGCAACATATGTTCGGGTCGCCAGTTTAGGATCAGACTCTCTAAACCACTGCTGCCAATCGATTGGTATTTGCCACTGAGCTTCTTATACTCACTCTCTACCGGCCCGGTTTCGTAAAAAACCATCTGAGCAATCCGCTCGCCAACAGGAAGGATAACACTTTCATGCTGGTTCATATTATATATCTCTAATGTCCAGCGGTTGATATATCCCGGGTCGCCCCAGCCGGCATCGATGCACACAGCTACGCCGTTTCGTCCCCAGGTGCTGCGGGCCTGTAAGGTACTGGTGCCCGGGGCTTTGATACCAATAAATTCATGAGTGTGCCCTAGAAGGCGCTCACCTGGCCGGACAACGATAATTGGCTGATTGGGTGGTATTCCTTCAAACAGCTGACGACCATTGGCTTTAGCCCAGGACTTGTGAATCTGCGCCTGATATGGCCCGTCAAAATAGCGGCCAACATCTTTTGGATCAAAAGGATTATAAAAACCGCTGACACCACTTCGTTCAGTTCGGTAGTACCAGTTCCCTAGCGTTACATCAATGCTGCTGCCGGCTATGTTTTGCTTAACTAGCGGATGGCAGACAATGCGTCCCTCTTTAATCGCCTGGCGTATCTGTACGTTACTATAGACTGACATAGACTTTTTTTAGCTCCCCTTGTTTAGTAGTTTAGCTGAGCTACGACCTAGAGGGCAACCTTAATACTTGGCCCCATAGTAGTGGTTATATAAACTGAGTTTATGTAAACACTTTTTAAACTTGAAGGTTTTGCAGCCCGAATGCTGGCCAGTACGGTGTCGGCGTTTTGACGAAGCTTATCAGCTCCAAAACTAACCTTACCGATGCCAAGGTGGACTATGCCAGCGGCATCGACCCGGTACTCAACTCGTCCAGTCTTGGCTTCTTTGATGGCTCCCGGAATGTCGGTTGTAATGGTGCCACTTTTAGGATTAGGCATTAGGCCTTTTGGCCCAAGGAGCTTAGCATATTTGCCAAGTTTGGCCATAAGCTTGGGGCTAGTGATCAGCAAGTCAAAGTTGATGACTTCTTTATCGAGTTGAGCTAGTAGGTCGGCTTCGCCGGCAATGTCAGCGCCAGAGGCTTTGGCTTCGGCGACGCCGTCGCTCTCGACGAACACGGCAATCCTCAACGATTTACCGGTACCGGCTGGTAGAGTTACGCTATCGCGGACGTTTTGATCGGCGATTTTTGGGTCAACACCTAAATTAACGTGCAGCTCAATAGTCGCGTCAAACGCAGTGGTAGATGTTTTAACGGCTAATTCAAGCGCCTCAGCCAGGCTGTAGGCCGTTTCCTTGTTTATCAGCTTGGAAGCTTCGCGGTATTTTTTGCCAGCTCTTTCTTGGCGACTCCGTGGTGGCTTTTTGGTCTCCTTTGGTTTTTCCTGAGTTGCTTCGCCGGCTTTTATACGTTCTTGGCGAACTTGCTCGGCTTCAGCTTCAGCAATTGCTTTAGCGCTGTGTTTGCCCGCCTTAGCTGTCGCCTTCGTCTCCGCAGTAACTAGTAATTCGGAATTAGGAATTAGCACTTCTGGCTTAATTTCGCTAGAGCCAGAAACTACCATTTTTGCATCGCTTTTTACTAATTTCTTCTTGCTAGTTTCTAATTTCTGCGCCTTCGGCGCTTTAGCTTTTGGCTTAATGCCTGTCTTTTTGTCTACCATCTTAACTCCTTTGTGGTTCTAGCGGCGTTTAGCCTCCCACACTCAATTAATTACTTTGTTTCGTTTACGGTCGACGTAAGGACATTGCCTAACCTTTGTGCCTCTATGGCAACCGTCGTTCGTGTCTCGCCACCGTCTCTCATAACGTTGACACCTAAGTCTGCCACTTCAGACGCGATGTTACCGATAGCGGTTAAAATTTTTACCACTCTGATGCCTCTTTCCTCTTCAGGCAGACTCAGAAGGCTCGCTTCAAGACTATACTCGGGCTTTGGCATAATTTGCTCCTATTCCTCTATTTCCACGCCCATACTGCGGGCCGTACCGGCTATTATTCTTTTCACTGCATCAATATCTTTAGTATTCATATCTTCGGCCTTGGCCTCAGCGATTTCGGTCAGTTGGGCATCGCTTAATTTCTTTTCCAGTTTGGCCTTATTAGGTTCACCGGAGCCCTTGTCGACCTTCAGGGCGGCCAGGATTAATTCGTCGGTCGGTGTGCCGATAACCCGCCACGTCATTGTGCGATCTTCGTAGATAGTGATATGAACGGTAACGCTTTGGCCCATGCGGTCTTTGGTTTGTTCGTTGAACGGGGTGATGAAATCCATCATATTGACACCGTATTGACCGAGAGTGGAACCAACCGGGGGCGCGGCAGAAGCTTGCCCGGCTCGGATTTTCATCTTCAAGGTTGCTCTAACAGTTTTAGTTGTCATGATAATCTATACTCTCTTTACTTGCAGGCCGTCGAGCTCCACGGGGGTCTCTCGGCCGAACATATTAACCAGTACTTTGAGTTTACCTTTCTGGGCATCAATCTCGTTAATCGCACCATCAAAGCCCTTAAAGGGTCCATCGATAATATTTACAACTTCGCCAACTCGGTAATCAAATTTGTGTTTCGGCTCGTCACGACCTATGCGCTTCATAATTTTGGTAATTTCATCGGGCTCTAGCGGCGTTGGCTCTGTGCCGGTACCCACAAAACCGGTAACATTAGGGGTGTTGCGAACTATGTACCAGGCATCTTCGGACAGTTTCATCTCAACGAGCACATATCCCTGAAAAATCCGTTTTTCAACAACTTTTCGCTTACCATTTTTAATTTCGATCATCTTTTCTTTGGGCACTAAAACCTGGAAGATCTTGTCTCCCATATCCAACGAATCTGATCGCTGGCGAATACTCTCGGCAACTTTTTCCTCGTAACCGCTATAGGTGTGGATGGCGTACCACTGCTTAGATGAATCATATCGTTTAGCCACTAGACGCTCCCTTCGGTCGTTATAGGAGTTAGAGGGTAGAGAATAGAGGGTAGTCCGCCCAATTCATTAACTACCCACCACCCACTACTCACTACCCACTGATGAATGCAATGAATCATTGTTTTAGTATTACTTTTTTAAATATCAGATCCAACCCTTTATCAACACCGGCTATCAGAACACCAAACACGACTGCGAAAATAAATACTGCTAGAGCCAAGCGCCACGTTTCGCGACGACTAGGCCAGGTAACTTGCCGAACCTCCCGCCACGAATTAACAAAGTAGGTCGGAACTAGCCACCGTAAAGGACGCATTATTGGTAGCAAAAAGCGGAAAAGGTGTAGATTCGACGGTTTAGTGCTGGCTTTTAGCTTAACGCGCGATGCATCAGTCTGTTCGCTGGTATCCGGCGCCTTGCGAACACGGACCTTCCTGTCTGCCACAAATCTCTCCTTAATTCAAAAACCTACTCATAATCTAGAGTAGGTCGATATGTCAATACTAGCAGACAATGCATCTGGCGGCAAGAGGTTAATTGTCAAATAGGTTGTATCCGGGGCTTATGGGTGCGAATTTCTTTTTGTAGCATTTTAGCTTTTGGTGCTAATTTTTCCAGGTCCCGCCAAAAGATGGGACTGTGATTTAAATGGCGAGTGTGCGCCAATTCATGCAAAATCACGTAATCAATCAGCCCCCAAGGTAGCTGCATTAGATAATAACTGAGAGTAATGGTTTTTTGACTGGAGCAGCTTCCCCAGCGTGAGGTCAATTTTCTTATCTTCAGTTCTTTATAGGGGTAACCATGCAGTGAGCTCAGGGACTTCAGGCGATGCGGTAGAATTTTATTGGCTTCGGCGGACAGGGCCCGCTCGCAGGCCTGATGGGCTTTTTGCTGTACTCGTGCATCTGTTTCCTCGTGAGGGCTAGTAACGTAAACGGCAGTTGTATCAAGGCTAATTTTAATATTTTTTATTTTTGGATCCATATTTATATATAGAGTGTGGGCCTTACCAACCCGAACTCCACTACGGAGCACGGCCCGCTGATTGAGAATTTGCTGTTCGATTATCCAATCCTGGCGAGTTTTTGCAAAATTAATCGCTGTTTTGTAAGGGACCCAGTATGGCAAGCCGACCCTGATTCGGCCGCTGGCGTTAATACTTAGACGTATGTTCCGGGTGCCATGGCGCCTGGCTAGAGTTACCTGACCGATTCCTTCTATGAAAACCTGACGGGTAGCCATTCGACTTAGTGCCCTCGCTCATGGTAAACCATTTTAGCCGATAGCAATGTTTCGGCGGCTCATATCTGCCTGTCCTGCGTAGCGATTGGGGACAAGATTGACTAGCCCGGGTTTTGTAATATTGCTTTGGACAGTCTCGCTGGGTATTAACCCGATTTGATAAAGACGGTTTACGATGGCGCTTTTTTGGGTCACAAATGCGTGCTTTCCGCTTATTACTAAGTATTGTTCGTCCTTCGGGTTCTGCATGGCAGCCAGCTGATGGTTAAAACTCTCGCGTGTTTGCAGCTGTGCGAACTTATCATCTGTCGTACGGCGATCGCGATGCTGAGTGCGGGCAAATGCGCTCTCTACATCAATTTGCAACCAAACCAGCAGATAAGTTGCTCTATGCTTGGCTGCGAGTTCTCGCAGTTTGCGCCTCTGGCCAAAGCTCAGGGCGTTGGCGTCATAAATGACGCTCAACCCGCAGCCGAGGAACTCTTCGATCATATAGCTCATTAGATGGGCTACAATAGCGTTCTCTTGCTTGTCATAGCGGGGATTCGCAAAAAGTTCATTACGAATGCGATCGGCGCTAACGTGCGCCATTTGGATGTGCTCGGCCAGATTCCGGGCGACAAAACTCTTTCCCGAACCTGGAAAGCCATAAAGGCAAATTAAAACTGGCTTGCTAAGAATTATCTTTGCCATTTATCTGATACTATCACCTAGGAGCTTTATCATAAAATGCTTACGTTTGTATTCTGGCAGGGGTGGAGGGACTTGAACCCCCTACCTTCGGTTTTGGAGACCGACGCTCTAGCCAGGTGAGCTACACCCCTTCGTTATTACCAGTTCATTATAGCTTAGTTTTTGAACTTTAACGGCGTACAGGCACAACGTTGCGGCCAAGGTTTTTCTTTGTTTCGACTTGTTTGGCGTTGACGCGCTTAACCGGACAATACTTTCTAAGCTCCGATTTCTCGGGCATATTCATAGTATTTTTGGTCGTGTAGTAGTGGCGTGAGTTACAGGCCCCACAAACTAGACCGATAATTTTGCGTTTACCGCCTTTTTTTGCCATTCGATTTACTCCATTTGCTCACGGTTATAACCATATCCAAAAAATTTTAACAGATAACAGATAGAATTTCAATAGCTTAGCTTTGTACAAAATCGTAAAAAACTGAAACATTTTTGCGATTTTGAGAGGAGAGACCGGCTGTAAAGCGAAGCTTTGCAACGTTTAGGTGCAAAACGAGCTAAAAAGTCGAGTCTCGACGATGGAGCCGACACCGAGAGTTGAACTCGGGACCCTTTCCTTACCATGGAAATGCTCTAGCCACTGAGCTATGTCGGCACAGATTACCAAACTATTTTAACAAACACTACTCACTAGTGATAGCTTCTTGGACTTTTTGGATAGCTTCTTCTACGCTTTTGGCCTCGATTTTGGCCCCGGCCGCCGGTTTGTGCCCGCCACCACCGAGCTTGTTGGCTAATGCGGAAACGTCTTTAACTTCCGATTGCGATCGAAGTGAAACTGAATACATGTTCTCGCCGGCTATGGGGTTACGATAGGCAATAAATCCCCATTTACGATCCTCAATGTTGCGTACAAAATCGTTCACAAACAAGCCTGCCGCGGTATTTAGGTTCACCAAAGGCAGATCATTTTCTTGCCACTTTTTTACAAATTCATCGCTCAAAAAGCTATACGAATAGTCATCTGCGTGAGAGGTATTTTGAGCAAATTCGCCAAAGGCTTGCATCTGCGGCTCGCTGTAGTGGGTAAGCTTATTTTTAATCGACTCGAGGTCCACTCCTTCGTCAATCAAGCCATTAACAATGGTAAACATATCTTTGTGCCGTCGGTTGGTGTATGTAAAACCGCCGCTATCCGAATATATGCCCAGCATTGTAGTTTCGCCGTAGCCTTCGGGTTTTTCGAGTTTTAAATGGTCAAAACATGCTTCATATACATCTTGGATAGTGGCAATGCTACCTTGATGGATATAAACGTCCGAATCGTCCTTTCCAGCTGGCTCGTGGTGGTCAATGATGACCGTCTTTACCTCGTTGTCTTTCAAATATCGCCGAACCCGTTCGCCGTCAGTTCGGCTACAGCGCTCATAGTTGACCGCATCCAGCATTATAAAAAAGTCTGGCTTAACCTCTTCGAGCGCCTCTACAAGCGAACCAAATTTAATACCGCTATAACCTGTCAAAAAGTCCAATCCTTCTGGTTCTTCCTCCAATGCCATAACCACGTCTTTATTCGGACAGTTAAACTTGAGCGTAGTGCCAAGTAGCAATACAGACGCTAGAGCATCAGGGTCTGGTGAAATATGCGAAGTGATCAAAACCCGCCTAGAATTATCTAGATGCTTCTTTAACTCTCTAATATGCTGATCCATTTGCGCCCCACTATACCATATGCTCATTGAATCTTATCTGTTATTTTGGTAAACTGGCGAACGTACGCCACCTTAGCTCAGTTGGTAGAGCAACACTTTTGTAAAGTGAAGGTCGTCGGTTCGAATCCGTCAGGTGGCTCCATCAACATGCTGGGGTAGTGAAGCGGTCAAACACTGCAGACTGTAAATCTGCCGGCTTATGCCTTCGGGGGTTCGAATCCCTCCCCCAGCACCACAGAGGAGAGCGTTAAGTACGTTAGAACTTTTTGGTATCATGGGGCCATGCCATCATTATCCTTATTTGATAGAACCAGAGAATTTGTAAAAACAAGTTTTAATGACAAGCCGCATATGCTGCACTTTGATAGAACTGTTTACTGGTTAAAGCAGCTAAGGCCGGATGCGGACGAAGCCTTGCTTATAGCGTCAATTAGCCATGATATTGAAAGAGCTTCTAGGCTCGGGGATGCTGGACTCGGTAGAACCGATAAAGGTTTTTTAAATATAGACGACAATACTTACCACCAGGAAAAAGGCGCGGAAATTATCGGTAACTTCCTTAAAGAACAGGGTGCGGACGATAAACTAATCAAGCGGGTTAAACATCTTGTCTCAGCACTCGAATATGGTGGTGATGACGACCAGAACCTATTAAAAGACGCAGATAGTTTAAGCTTTGTTGAGAACAATGCCTCTATATTTATAGCTAGACTGGATAAACTTGGATACGATAACGTGAAAGAAAAATTTGATTGGATGTACGGTCGCATCAGTGAGCCTAAAGCTAAACAGTTGGCAAAGCCATTTTACGAAAAGATGATTAAAAAACTACATGAGCGAGGAGCAGCGTCCTAGCTTCGGCAACTACGCTGCACCAAGCATGAGCACCATTAATTATCTGCTCGTTTAGATGTATCATGTGTGTATGAGTAAAAACCAAGAAGGTATTGCACATCTTATCGTTATTCTTATTCTAGTGGTGAGTGCCGTGGTTGGCGGCGTAGGCTATGAAGTCTATCGAAAAAATAAAAGTCCATCAGCCAAACTAACTGGTTCAAGTAGTCCGGGGACGCAAAGCCAAGATACTAATGTTAAATTGAGCACCCCCAAGGAAGAGTCAATTAGCACTACAGGTAGCGCAGCGGCAAACTCTGTGCTCAACCCCAGCACCCAAAACCAGGTGGTTACTTACGACTTGACCAAACCTTACGGGACTTTAAAGTATGTCGAACAATTAGCGAACGCCGATAACTATGATGAAATCGCCTACTTTATCACTCCAAGGATGCTATTTCGAGCTCAAGACACTATGGGGACACCGGATGACGGAGATATGTCTAAGGTTAATTATGCGTGTGACAACAACGCGATTTGCAAGCTTGCCATTTCTAGCACTAGCTTTAGTTCGAACTTCACTACCTCAACCTACACATATCCGATTGCTGATACTACAGGACAAATTATCAACTATTTCTTGAGCGATATTAATCCAGTCGCGGCTGTTCTATACGGTAACCAACAGGTCCAAATATACATGGTCGGATACGAGGATAAATGGGTGATAGATAAGGTTTCAGTAGGCTCAAGCGTCTTCTGAGTCAACCCGTACAGGAGACAAAAAGCATCCTAGCTTCGGCTCCTTACTACTTACTCCGTACTACTTGCTACTCTTTTAAATAACAACCCGGCGGGGACGTAGGATCTTTTTTGTCTTACCGTCACTTATCGTTCGCTTATTGAGTTTTTTGCGTACAATCATTGCTTCGTCCATCATACCGCGCGATTCATAAGAATTGGCGAGTAAGGTATAGGTTTCAGCATTTGGCTCCAGCTCGGCTGCTTTTTCTAGCTCTTGAAGCATCAGCTTATCATTACCAAGTTTTTCTAAAACTTTAGCGTAAGCAACGTGCCGGGCGGCTAGATTATCCTCGAGTTTGATCGCCTGCTCAAATGCCGTTCCCGCTTTTTGGTAGTTCTCGGTTTCGTAGTAAATCAGTCCAAGGTTGTGCAAGCTGGAGGCGCTGGGCTCAATACTGCTAGCGATCTCAAAACAGTCGATAGCATCGCGATACTCGCGCTGTTTGGCGTATAAAATACCAAGACGGTTATACGCCGCGGCGTTCTTTTCATCTATCTTAAGAATGGTCAAAAGGGCTTTCTCGGCCCTTAGGAACCGATTTTCGCGCATGCCAAGGTGGGCAATCTCCCACAGTTTGGCTAAGCGATTACCCAAACGCCGGGGAACAACAGACATCTCCAATGACATTTGATGACCGTGGCGGTAGACCAAAAATCCAAACAATATCAGCAACCCAATCGAGTACATCAGACGCCGCCTATCGTCGGCTCAATTTTCAATTTACAATTATCAATTAGCAATGCATTGAAACATTGGATATTGCTGTATTCATTGAACATTGAACATTGAACATTGGCCATTTGCTCTCATTATAACAGATTAAGGGATAACTCTAGGGCTATAAGCTTGGGCGAAACATTGGCCTCTTGCGCCCTTTGAAGTTTAAGGACTAACTTACGGCTGGCAAGTAACTTTTTTTGTTGGGAATCGCTACCGGCTCTGGATCCAGAGTGCTGAACCGCTCCGAGTAGTTTAACCAGCGCCTCCAAAAGCAGCGACAGCTGTTTCTTGTTGCGACTGAGCGAAGCGGTAAGCAGCGCCCGTTCGTATCTATTTTTACGCAAATATTGCTTAGCCTCATCAACTGCGCGTTTAAGAGGATGGTCTTTATCGTCGTGCAAGATAGCCAGCATTAGCCCCGCAGTGCCCCCGCTTAAGCGCCAGGCGCTTTCGATGTCATATTTTAGATATTTGCCATCCAGGAATTTTAATGACTGACCTAGGCTAGTTGGGCGAATCTGTAGTTGCTGCGCCCTGGAACTGATTGTAGGTAAAACACTGTGGACCGAAGGAGCCGTCAGAATAAAAACGCAATCAGCTGCCGGTTCTTCTAGCATCTTCAATAGCGCATTGGACGCTTCTTCGTTCAAATCTTGGGCGTCCTCTATCAAAATGACTCGTCGGATCTCACGACTGCCAGGGGTTTTGAGCTTTAGTAACTTGCCAACGCCGCGGATTGAATCGATCGGTATATCCTGCTTGCCATCTGGACGCTTTAAGTGGGTGAAATACGGGTATTGACGAAGTTGCTGGATGGAACTACAGCCGAGTAATTCACGAGCTAAAGTTTCCGCTAAGCAGGCTTTTCCGCTGCCAACGTCGCCTGTTAAGAGTAGAGCATGGGACGGTTTTTTTAAAAAAAGATCAGCCTGAAGGCGGGTACTGCTTTGCAGTAGTAGATCGTTCATCGGCAAAAATCCTTGAAAATTTTAGGCTCGGCGGCTTCAAATTTCATCCAGCGACCACCGGGCAAAGTGACCTCGAGTGATTTGGCGTGGAGATACATATTTTCGTCACCGTGCCCATAAATATGGTCCCCTGCAATCGGGTGACCGATATATTTTAAGTGCACCCGTAATTGATGGGTTCTACCCGTCATTGGTCGTAGCTCGAGCAAGCTTAAATTGCTTGACCCGCTAAGCATCTTTAATACTTTGTATCTGGTTTGTGCCGGCCTGCCATTCGCGCCTACCCTAAACGTTTGAGGTTTTTTAGGGTTACGTTCGATGGGCGCGTCAACTATCGCTTCGGCTGGCAACGGTACCCCCTCTACGACTGCCAGATAGGTTTTTTCGACCTTGCGCGTCGAAAACTGGTTTTGTAGATATTTTAGGGCACTCTCGTTTTTAGCTGCGATGATGACGCCGCTAGTTGCTCTATCCAATCTGTGAACGATGCCTGCCCGGTTCCCTTTTAAACTCTTATTGGTCAGTTTGGGTTCTATAAAGCTTGCGACCGTAGGTTCGGTGTTTAAAATTCCTTTGCTGTGCGTTAGTACGCCAGCCGGCTTATTCATTACGATTACGTCTTTGTCCTCGTAGATAACTGGTATATCAATCGGCTCTGGCACAACTGATAACAGTGATGTATCAACTTTAAGAGTATCTCCGCTACTGAGCTTATGGCCAGCCTTAACGTCGTTATCGTTGAGTGTCACAAGATTCTTGTCAAACAGACCTTTGAGTGCCGAGCGGCTAAACTTTGGAAGCTGCTCGGTAACAAATACGTCTGCTCGCTTACCGATGCTGACCTTGCCAATCTTGTATCGCCTAACCTGTCCACTAGCCATTAGGCTGGCCTTAGGCCCACCACTTTTTGAACTTTCAAAAGTGTAGCGTCGGCGGTTTTGCGCATGGCTTCTTCATCTGATTCCAGCTTTTGCATCAGCTTTTGCTCGTCAACGACGTCCAGTTTAGTTTGTAAGTCCGACAAAAAGTTCTTGACACTATCGGCTACAGCTTGCTTCAGCTCCCCATAGCTGGTCTTGCCCTCCCAGTGGGCATTGACCTCGCCCTGCGGCTGATTTGATATAAGGGCCAGAATTTGTAATAAATTGCTGATACCTGGCTGTTTTTCGAAGTCGTACGTGATTTTTTCCTGAGAATCGGTAGTAGCACTCATAATCTTTTCAGCCGCCTCAGCTGGACTGTCGCTAAGCATAATAGTACCGGCTGGATCTTCTACGGATTTGCTCATTTTCTTTTCGGGGTTGCGGAGTGAGCGGATGCGAACTGGCTTTTCGCGACCAGAAAATTTAAGTTGCTCAGCGTTATCAGCTGGTAGTACAAAAAGCTCCCCAAATTTATTATTCAATCGCGAAGCAATATCCCTGGCAAATTCCACATGCTGCCTTTGATCATCACCAACAGGTACCCATTTAGCACCATAAAGTAAGATGTCCGCCGCCATTAGTACCGGGTAGTTAAATAGACCGACTGTTATGCGATCATCGCCGACCGTTTGGGTCTTGTCTTTGAACTCAGTCATACGGCTTGCTTCTCCAAAACCTGTGAAGCAATCTAAAATCCAGGTTAGCTCAGAGTGGGCTGGGATATAGCTTTGGCGGTAAATAAAGGTGTCCGGCTGGTCGATATTGAGTCCTGCGGCTACAAAAACCTTAAGGTTCTGATGCGTTTGTTCGAACAATTTGCCGTGGTCAATCGGCGTCGTAAAACTATGAAGATCGGGTATGAACATATTCAGCCGGTACTCACCAGCATGCTTTTGCTGCAGTCGGACCATTGGCAAAATGGCTCCCAAATAGTTTCCCAAGTGGAACACCGAATTAGCTCTAAGCCCCGTAAGAATTACGTCTTTCGCCATCAAGACTAATTATAGCCTAAATTGGCTCTACCTCTTTGTAAATTGGCGTTGTTTGCGTGCACCCTTAAGACCGAACTTCTTGCGTTCTTTTTCACGCGGATCCCGACCAAGTAATTCTGCCCGTTTTAGCGTGCCTCTATAATCTTCGTTTATTTCCACCAGTGCTTTAGAAATACCTAAGCGGATAGCATCTACCTGGCTGGCGTGGCCTCCACCGACAACCTTTACGCTAAGGGTATACTTATCTGGATCTAACTCTAGAACGGTAAAGGGCTTGACCAGCTCATGCTGAAAATACTTGCTCGACGCGAAGTACTCGCCAGAAGGTTTATCGTTGATGATAAACGTACCTTTTCCGCTCGATAGCCGAACACGAGCTGTGGCGCTTTTACGACGGCCCAGGGCAAAGAAGTAGCTGCCTGCCATCTTATTTATTTCCCTTTCGTTTAATATCAAATTGCACAGGGTTTTGAGCGGCGTGATTGTGTTGACCGTGAGTATAGACTTTTAGCCGAGCCAGCCGGGCTTTTCGTAGCTTATTAACCGGCAGCATTCCACGAATGGAGTGTTCGATCACGCGGATAGGTTCCATCTCATTCATTGTTCGTTTGTATAGGCCGCCCGGAAAGCCGCTATGGTGAAAATAGATCTTCTCGGTTTTTTTACTACCAGTGGCAATCAATGAACCAGCATTTATAACGATCACGTAGTCACCGACATCGATGTGGTGGGTGAAGCTAGGCTTGTCCTTGCCCAGCAATAAGCGCGCAGCCACAGTAGAGAGTCGGCCCAAAGGTGTCTTTGAAGCATCAAGCACCTGCCCAGTCCGTGTGACAGCAGTTGGTTTGGCGCTGTAAGTTTTCATTATCTGTTGCCTCTCCTGCCGGTGCGGCGGGCGGCTTGGGTGGCACTTGTCTTAGCGCTAATTTTTTGCTTGTCACTGAGGAGAGTTGTTTTGAGCTTAGTTTCAGCCTCTGCCTTTTTGGTCCCAGTACCACTCTTATCAGCGACCTTGTCTGCGGTTTTGGATGCTTGTTTAGGGCTTTTCTTCGAAAGATCATCGACAAAGCTGACATTGGCCATTTGAGCGTTATCGCCACGGCGGGCAATAGTCCGTATTACACGGAGGTAGCCACTATTGCGACCGGAGAGCTTGGGCGATAGCTCGTCTACCAGCTTGTGGGCGGCTTCAATCGTCATTAGGCCACTGATAATCTGGCGCCGGTTATGCAAGCCGCCTTGTTTGGCTTTGGTAATTAGCTTTTCGGTGTAAGTAGCGACTTCTTTAGCTTTAGGCAACGTTGTTTCGATTGACTCGCGTAAAATTAATGAATCCGCCAAGGATTTGAGCAAGGCGCGACGTTGGTCGCGCTCTCTTCCGAATTTAGTTCCTTTATATCCGTGGCGGTGCATTAGACGCTCCCCTCCGGTCGCTCAAACATCAAAAACCAAACACCAAAAATCAATTTGTTTGAAGTTTGAAATTTGAAGTTTGAAGTTTGGAATGACGGAGTCATTACTATAGTTCCAGTTCAGCCATTTTATCTTTGACTTCATCCAAAGCTTTATTGCCAAAACCCTTCAGATCGCGCAACTCGGCTTCGCTGAGACTTACGAGATCCTTGATGGTCTGGATGTCGTTATTTATCAAGGCATTGGTAGTTCGGGCGCTAAGGTTGAGGTCCTCAATTGAGGTCATCAGCTCGGCCGGTTCATCAGCTTCTTCGGAGCCAGCTGAAGCAGTATCGCTAGCAGTCAATGAGGCGCCAGCCTCGACCTTAGTTTGTCCTGCCAGGGCAGTGTATTGATTCACCAAAATAGCCGAGGCTTCTTCAAAAGCGTCACGTGGAGTAATTGATCCATCGGTATCAATGCTAATGAGCAATTTATCGAGATCGGTCATCTGGCCTACTCGAGTGTTTTCTACCTTGTAGCGAACACGCAGTACCGGTGTGAACAGGGCATCAAGCATAATCATATCGGTTGATTTTTTATCAGTTGCCTGTTCGTCTAGCGCTCGGTAGCCGCGGCCAGTTTCGACCGTTAGTTCGGCCTCAATTGCACCCTTGGCGTCATCAATGGTGGCAATTACATGGTCTGGGTTAACTACTTCGGTATCGGCATTTAGCTGCAAATCCTTGGCCTTAACCGGACCCTTGCCCTTTTTGGAAAGACGGATGGTTTGCGGCTCGTCGCTAAAGACCTTAAAACGAATTCCTTTTAGATTGAGCATTATGGTTACAGCGTCTTCTTTGACTCCCGGGAGCGTAGTGAACTCGTGGCTGACACCCTCGATCCGAAAACTGGTCACGGCCGCGCCAGCGATGCTAGAAAGTAGCACCCTGCGCAAACTGTTGCCCAGAGTCATTCCATAGCCAGTGTGCAACGGTTCGATCGTAAATGTCGCACTGCTGGGGCTATGGTCGATGATGCCTGCTAGTGTTGGTGTATGGATTAGTTTATTGCTCATATGTTGCCTTTCAAAGTCGCATCCCTAGCGTGAGTAATACTCGACGATTAGTTGTTCATTAATATCCGGTTCTGCGTCATCACGCGTTGGCAGGCCGGTTACCTTAACTTGAAACTTCTTTCGGTCGGCCTTTAGCCAGGCCGGAATTGCGGCTGGTGCTGGGCTAGTGACATCAATTTGTTTAAAGTACTCTGTGCTTTTGCCGTGTTCGCGAAGTTCGATAACGTCGCCTACTACAACCCTGATGGAAGGAATATCAATTCGACGGCCATTGAGCATAAAGTGGCCATGGGTGACTAACTGGCGGGCAGCCCGACGCGACAGGGCGAAGCCGGAGCGGTAGATAACGTTGTCTAAGCGCCTTTCCAGAAATTGTAGCAATGTTATACCTGATTGACCCTTGGTTCGGCTGGCTTCGTTCATCATCTTGGCGAACTGACGCTCCAGCAAACCATACAGTCGCTTTACTTTTTGTTTTTCTCGCAATTGGACTGAGTATTGACTGGCTTTTGGTCGGCGTCGACCCCCCTCAGCAGCGGCTTGGCCTGGTGGACCCGGACGTTTGACCAAGGCCTTATGGGCTTTTGGATGAAGCGCATATCCCTCGCGGCGTGAGCGTTTGACAATTGATTGCAAATCTCTGGCCACTAGACGCTCCTTCCAGTCGCTCCGTTAGCGATTAGCCGTTGACCGTTTGCAGTGCATTGACGCTTAGCCATTAACCGTGAAGCTTCATGGATAACGGTAAACGGATAAGGCATTGATAACGGTAAACGGTAAACAGTTAATGGGAATGACGTAGTCATGACTAGTTCCTCTTGGCCTTCCGTGGGCGAGTGCCGCCGTGAGGTATAGCCGTAATGTCTTTAATGCTGTTGACTTCAATGCGCTGGGCTACCAGCGCCCGGACGGCGGCATCACGACCTAGACCAACACCCTTTATGAAGACATCCACTTTACTGATACCGAATGTTTTGGCGATCTCAACAGCCTTTTCGGCCGCAACCTGGGCAGCATATGCGGTGCCTTTTTTAGAACCACGAAAGCCGGTAGTACCGGCGCTAGAGCTAGCTAGAGTATTGCCCTGCTCATCCGTGATAGTAACTATAGTGTTATTAAAAGTTGCCAGGACGTGAACGTGGCCGAGACTGACACTCCGGCGGTTTTTCTTCTTTTTGGCAGGTTTTGGTTTAACCTCGTCAACTACTTCGGCTAACGCTGCTACAACTTCTGTTTCTGGTGTGATTAATTCTTTTGCCATAATTATTATGTCTTGGCCGCCACTCGCTTAGCTGTGCCGCCGACGGTGACTTTCTTGCCGCGTCTGGTTCTAGCGTTGGTGCGCGTCCGTTGACCCCTAGTTGGAAGATTTGCTTTGTGACGCAGCCCGCGGTAAGCGTTAATGTCTTTGAGGCGCTTGATATTACACGTTACAACCCGTTGTAGTTCGCCCTCGACGCTATAGTCGCTGGTGATAATCTCTTGCAATCGCGATAACTCAGCATCGGTTAAGTCCTTAACACGTACAATGGGTTCGACTTTGGCGCTCGACAAGATGTTGGCGCTGGCCTTTGGTCCTATGCCGTAAATATAGGTAAGGGCCACATGAACCTGTTTATTGTCGGGGATATTAACTCCAGCCAATCGAGCCATACTTAGCCTTGCCTCTGCTTATGTTTGGGCTTGTTTTTATTGATAACATAGACGCGCCCTTTGCGACGGACTATCTTGTCATCGGGACTAATTTTCTTGACGCTAGCACGCACTTTCATGCGGATCATCCTCCTTAAAAGAGTGGTGACACACTGCTTAATTAATTCTAGTTTTCGCGGTAGGTTATCCGACCCTTCGTCAGATCGTAAGGTGTCAATTCAACCTTGACGCGGTCGCCGGGCACGAGACGTATATAGTTCTTGCGCATCCTGCCAGCGACGTGAGCTATAATCACATGGCCGTTTTCAAGTTCGACTCGAAACTGCGTTCCCGGCAGGGCCTCAACGACGGTGCCGACCAGTTCGATTACCTCTTTTTCACGAGCCATAAATATAACCTGAACAGCTTAGCAAATTTATCATCTGTTGTAAAGAGGTATTATTTGCTTTTTTTGCGCAGTCTAGGGCGAGGAATGAAACGTAGACGGCGAGCTCCCATAGCCGCGGTGCCGCCAGGGCCGGGCTCGTAGAAATAATCTGGCTGCTCGTACTGATCATAAGTGATCATCATGGCCCGTGACTCGACTTGTCGCAGCGTCTCGAGTGAAACGGATACTAAGATCAAAATACTGGTACCACCAATGCCTAGGGCGATATTGGGATCAATATATCTCGTGGCAATTATCGGCAATGCAGCCAGTAGTCCAAGGGCGATGGCACCGAAAAAAGTCAGCCGGGTGACAGTCTTCGATAGATATTTCTCAGTTTGTTTGCCGGATCTGATACCAGCTAAAAACCCGCCTTGTTTCTGCAGGTTCTCAGCGATTTCCTTACTGTTAAAAGTGACGCTGGTATAGAAATAAGTAAAGATAAAGACTAAGAAAAAATAGGTTGCCGGGTAGACCCAGGGCTTCCAGCCGCCAGCGGCAAAGGTAGCTGCCGAGGGATTTTGGAATAATTCAGCCAAGCTAACGCCCATTCTTTCCCAGAAGCTACTAGCGATAAATGCCGCTCCTTGACCTTGAGTCAAAAGCTGTCCGGCAAAACTCGGCACCGATAAGAAGGCGACCGCGAAGATAATCGG